>CAKUDJ010000183.1 GCA_934644855.1 uncultured Elusimicrobiales bacterium | reverse complement strand
GTTCATTTCCTCCGATGTTCTCCTCTCCACCGGTCAGGGCGTTCTCGGGCATAACGCGTATGCGTATTGCCTGAATAATCCTATAAACGGAATTGATCCGGATGGATGTTGGCCGTTTTTTGTCGTCACTGCAATTGTTGGTGCAGTGGTAGGAGCAGTTGCAGGCGGAATAATTGCTGCCCAAAACGGCGGCAATGTTCTTACCGGAATAGGCATCGGTGCAGCATCCGGGGCGCTAATTGGAACAGGTGTCGGTGCGGCTGCCGGTGCTGCTCTGGCAGGTAGTATTACAGCCACAACCGGAGCTGTTGTGGCTGGCGGTGGCACTCTTGCTGCGACTGTAAGTGCAGGCGGTGTTGGTGCCGGTGCTGCTTATGTAGCGAATAATTTAGCACAAGCAGCTAATAATATAACTCCTGCAGCTCAGACTGTTGCAAGCAAAATGCAAGATGTTGCCACGAAAGGAAAAAACGGTGAGCTTCTGTCTGGCTTAGTCAAAAATACCACACGCATTCCTTCATTAACAGGTACAGCCGCATATCGTATTCCGGACGGACTTGATATGAGTATTAAAGTACTGAGTGAAGTGAAAAATTATACTGGCAAATTATCATATACAAGTCAACTGAAAGATTTTGTAATGTGGTCTCAGGCTAATGGGTTCGAGATGCACCTGTATACAAACGCAATTTTGACCGGTCCATTGCAGAAAATTGTTGACAGCGGTATAATTAAGCTGTTTCCTTTAAAATGAGAGGTGAAACGATGAAGGATAAAGATGTTCGTAATCCCTTTGTGGCTCGGATCATGCTCGAAAACGAGAAGTCCAAAGCAAAGCTTTATTATAAAGAGAATCCCGGTTCTTTGATTCCGCTTTTTGAAAAAGAGTTGAAAGATCTGGGGTTCGAATTCGAAACATCCAGTCAAACATTTGGATTTGTGCCCAAATATAAAAATGTTATAGTTCCAATTGCGCTCAAATATTATCAGCTTGCAAAAGAGACAAATACGTCAAACGAGCAGAATCACTTTATTGGTTTCTTTCGTATCAAAGGACTTGATGAAATTGTTCCTTTGCTGCTCAGCGACTTTTATTCGGACAAAACAACAAATTTAACTCGTTGGCTTATATCGGACTGTATTTACCAAATAAAGTCCAAACAGTTTATAGAGGAATATTTGAACATTGCTTCAAATAAGGCTTTCGGAATAAATAGGCAAATGATTATCCTGCTTCTTGGCAAACTGAAAGACGAAAGTGCTGTCCCAACGTTAATAGCTCTGCTTGATGATGAGGAAGTTCGATTGCAGGCTATTTGTGCGTTAAGCGAATTTAAACGGAAGGACTTTCGCTGTTATTTTGAACGATTTCAAAGTTCGACGAATGCCGGTTGGCGTAAGTATTCAAAAAAAGCAATACAAAAACTTGACAGCTAATCAATTTATATAAGGCTGAACTGACCACGCAGTTGTGGTTTTGGTGCTCTCGGAGGTGCTATGAGCGGCGGTGACACAATCAACACAAGGCTACTGGATAAAGGTCTTGATGCAAGAAAGCTGCTGAAGAAAAGTGCTGCTAAGAAATTGACAAAATGCGCTCAAAATGCAGCAGTGGCTGCTGATAAACGTGCAAAGGTATACCTGCTTAAGGAATTCGGAAGCGGAGCAGCGGAATCAATAGGGATGAGTTTTTTAAGCTGGTTTACGAATAAGCGAATTAAATTTATCGTAAAAAACATGGGTTTGCCCTCGCTGCCCGGAGGTGAACAATGAAAATTAAACGTTTCCTGAAAAAATTGCTTAAGAACATATTTTCATTGCTTATTTGGGAAATTCCGATTGTTTTGTTGTTTCTGATGATCTATCCCAAATCTCCGGACAAAGCAATTGAAATGCAAGTGCCCGGATATGCCATAATCCTATACGACCCGCCATACGTTTATACGACCAACCATGGAAAAAAATTCTTAATCAACGGCGAAGAGTATACAGTCACTACTAATTACAAGGGAAATATCTACAAATTATTCAGTATGCTTCAGAAGGAAGATACCGTAAAAATTAAATATTTCTGGATAGGCGGCGGCAAATGTATCGTTGACATACGCAGCGACAGCACTATATATGCTGATTATAACAAAGACTGTTCAGGGAAAAAAATCTTTGCGTTCGTTTTTTGCGGATTAGCTCAGCTGGCATTTGGTATTATACAATACGGGACATTGCTGATCATATACTTAGACTTTCTCGACTTAAGGGACGCTGATTAGACCTATCATCTTGCATATGCATTGAAAAGAGCATTTTCTGCACTTATATGTAACCGGCAAAGCTGACACACACGCTCGCCGGTTACACTTGGAGCACGGAATATTCCTACGATGCAGACGGCAGACAGTCGCTTGT
>CAKUDJ010000182.1 GCA_934644855.1 uncultured Elusimicrobiales bacterium | reverse complement strand
TTGATAACCCGTATCCGTTCTTCCAACTTAAAACCCAGGCGGATATGACGAAATCCGAAAGCAAATTGGGCTATACGCCCGATTTCACCCTGGAAGCCGGTATTGCCGACTATGTAAAAATTTTGGACGAACATTACAACCGGAAATAGGAAAAGAGCATGGAATCGCTTAGAGACATACGGCAAAACATCAAGGCCATTAAATCCACGCAGCAAATCATGCAAACGATGAAGATGATTTCCAGCGCGCGTATCCGCAAAGCGCAGGATGCCATGACGGCTGCGCGGCCTTTTGCCCAAAAAATGCTTCAAATGGTGGACGACCTGAAAGCGGATATTTTAGCTATGTCCGACGACGGCGACACCGCCGAGAGCTGGTCTTCGCGGTTTTTTGTCAACAAAACGGGCAACCCGCAAAAAATCGGCCTTATCTGCATTACCGGGGATAAAGGCCTGGCGGGTTCTTTTAATGCCGTGGTACTGCGCCGCGTGTTGCAGTTTTTGAAGGAAAACCAAGGCAAAGAAATTTCCGTATTCGTCATAGGCAAAAAAGGGCGGGACTTTTTGGCCCGCCTCAAAATGCCGGGCTTAAAAATTGCGTACGAAAGCGTGGGGATTTTCCCCAAAGTGACGTACGCCCACGCCGAACTGTTGGGCGAAGCCGTAATGAAAGCGTTTTTTGCGGAGCAGTTGGGCTCCGTCACGCTGATTTATAACGACTTTAAGTCCATGGCCAGCCAAAACTTGGTGGAAGAAAAGGTGCTTCCGTTTGCTTTTGAAGCCCCTGTAAACCGGCGTGAAGAAAGTGATTTTGCGTTTGAACCGGGCCTAAAAGAGATTTTCCGTATTTTAGTGCCGCGCCTGTTCAAAGCCAATATGTACCGCATTTTGCTGGAATCGCAAGCGGCCAACCTGGCCGCCACCATGAACGCCATGGATGCCGCCAGCAAAAACGCGGGAGAATTGGTGACGGCGCTGGGGCTCAAATTAAACAAAGTACGCCAAGCCGGCATTACCAACGAAATTTTGGACATTGTAAACGGGGCGGAGGCCCTAAACAGCTAGTTTTATAAAACCACTTGATATAGGAACAAATATGAAAAGCGGAAAAGTAATTCAAATCATTGGCGCGGCCGTGGATATTCAGTTTGAGCAAGGCCACTTGCCCGCCATTGAAAACGCCATAGAAATTGAACTGACGCCGGAAAAGAAAATCGTGGCCGAAGTTGCCCAGCAAATGGGTGACGGTATTGTGCGCTGCGTATCTTTGGAAAGTACGGACGGTTTACAGCGCGGCGCCAACGCCGTGGATACGGGAGCCCCGCTCAACGTGCCGGTGGGCGAAGCCTGCCTGGGCCGCCTGATGAACGTATTGGGCAAACCGCAAGACCACAAAGGCGATATTGCGGCCCCTATGAATATGCCCATTCACCGGGACCCGCCGTCTTTGGAAGACCAAAACCCCACCCCGGAAATTTTTGAAACCGGTATTAAAGTAATTGACTTAATTGCCCCGTATATGAAAGGGGGCAAAGTGGGTCTGTTCGGCGGTGCGGGCGTAGGCAAAACCGTACTGATTATGGAACTGATTAACAACGTGGCGCGCGAACACCACGGCAGCTCCGTCTTTGGCGGCGTAGGGGAAAGAAGCCGCGAAGGCAACGATTTAATGTTGGAAATGAGCGAATCTAAACTTTCCGACGGAAGCACCGTACTGGATAAAACCGTACTGGTTTACGGGCAGATGAACGAGCCGCCGGGCGCCCGCGCCAAAGTGGCCTTAACGGCACTTACGCAGGCGGAGTATTTCCGCGACGTAAAAGGGCAGGACGTATTGCTGTTCTTGGATAACATCTTCCGCTTTGTGTTGGCCAACTCCGAAGTATCCGCCCTGCTCGGGCGTATGCCTTCCGCCGTGGGTTATCAGCCTACGCTGAATACGGAAATCGGCAACTTGCAGGAACGTATTACCTCCACCAAAAAAGGCGCTATTACGTCCATTCAGGCCGTATATGTGCCCGCGGACGACTTAACCGACCCCGGTGTGGCCGCTACGTTTACGCACTTGGATTCTACCTCCGTGCTTTCCCGCCAAATTGCCAGCTTGGGTATTTACCCGGCCGTGGACCCGTTGGATTCCACATCCCGCATTTTGGACCCGCGCATCATTGGCGAAGAACATTACAGCGTTTCCCAGCGCGTGCGCCAGGTATTGCAGAAATACAAAGATTTGCAAGATATTATTGCTATCTTGGGTATGGACGAATTGGCCGACGAAGACAAAAAAACCGTGGCCCGTGCCCGCAGAATCCAAAAGTTCCTCTCGCAGCCGTTTTCCGTGGCGGAACAATTTACGGGGCACCCGGGCAAATACGTCAAACTTGCCGACACCATCAAAGCCTTTAAG
>CAKUDJ010000181.1 GCA_934644855.1 uncultured Elusimicrobiales bacterium | reverse complement strand
GGCCCAGAGGGTGGCCTCGGCCAGTTTTTTGTTTTTGAAATTGGGCACCAACACCACGCTGGACGGCGGCTGCCCGTTGGAAATAACCAAATCAATGCCTTGGCCTTTTTCCACCATGCTGTCCGCTTTTAAGGATTGGGAAACAATCAGGCCCTTTTCGTGGGTAAGCGAATAGGCGTTTTCCACTTTGTTTACCAATAAGCCCGCTTGGCGCACAGCCAGTTGGGCGGCGCGCAGGTCACTGCCTACCACATTGGGAACAAACGCCATTTCGTCGCCTTGGCTAATCCACACGCGGATAATGCGCCCTTCGCGCACGGTGCTTCCGGCGGTGGGCAGTTGGCGCAAAACGGAGCCGGAAGGCACATCTTTGGCAAATTCCACCCCGGCCTGTTTGAGCGCCAAATTGTTGGCGGCTAAGGCATTTAAGGCGGCTGTGACGGGTTTTTGGGTAATATCCGGCACTTGTACTTCTTTGCGGGTATGCACTAACGCGCCGAATACCCAATCAATAGAAATAAAAATGAGTACCAGGAAGAAAACGGCAACCACCCCCGCGATAATCCACGCTTTGCGGCGGGTACGGAGGGGCCGTTTGAAAAAATCTTCAAAACTTTGTTCTTTTTGGGCGGACATATTAATCAAACACCTTTTCACCCGCTTTTAAGGCGTGCCCCATGGCGTAATCATACGCGGGCATGGGCCGCTTTCCGGCGGGGTGCAGTTCACTTATCCATAAACTGCCTTCTTTACATTGTACTAAAATCCCGTTTTCCTTTTCAACGCGCAGTATTTGGCCCGGGGTTCCGGCGGCGGTGGTGCTTTCCACGCGGGTGCGGACCAGTTGCAGCGGCTCCTTTTTGCCATGCAGGGTAATGGTGGCTTTGGGTTTGGGTCCGCACGCTAAACCGCGCACGCGGTTGAACAGCGCCGGGGCCGCCCCGCCCGCAAAAGAGATTTGGGCATCCTGCTTAGTCAGCATGGGGGCTAACGTCGGCTCGCCCGTTTGCGGCGTTTGGATGATTTTTCCTGCCTGTACGCCCAAAACCGTTTCTTGCAGGGCCTCTAGCCCCAGGGCGATTAGTTTTTCAAACAGGGTTTGGGCGTTGTCCTGCGGAGTGATGGCGTATTCCTTTTGGGTATAAAGCGGGCCGTCGTCCATACCTTCGCGAATCCAAAACGTGCTGACCCCTGTTTTTTGGTAGCCTTGTATTAACGCCTGTTGGACCGGGGCCGCCCCGCGCAACTGCGGCAGTAATGAAAAATGCACATTAATCAGCCCGTATTTGGGCAGGGCCAAAAAATTCGGGCGGAAAATTTTGCCGTACGCTACCACAATGCCCAGGTCAAAGGGTACGCGGGCGAGGTCTTCGTAATGGGTTTTTAAGATTTCGGGCGATAATACGGGCAGGGTTAATTCCTGCGCGCGCTTTTTGACCGGGCAGGGGGAAATTTCCATGCCGCGCCCGCGCGGTTTATCGGCTTGCGTGACGACCAACTGCACATCCGTCAGTTGGTTTAATAATTCCAAAAACGGTACAGCCACATCCGGCGTACCAAAAAAAACGGTTTTTAATTTATTCATAACGCTCTTTATATTCTAGCAAATAAGGCCGCCCGGGTGGTTTGTGGAGCGGGCCCTAAAATCGTATAATAATAAAAAGATTTTATATATAGGAAGGTTTTTTATTATGGCAAAAATTATTTTGACGGGGGACCGCCCCACCGGGCGTTTACACGTGGGGCATTATGTGGGCTCCTTAAAAGGCCGCGTGGAATTGCAAAACAGCGGCAAGTTTGACAAAATTTTTATTATGATTGCCGACGCGCAGGCACTTACCGATAACGCCCACCAACCGCAAAAAGTGCGGGAAAATATTATCCAGGTGGCGCTGGATTATTTATCGTGCGGGATTGACCCCCAAAAATCCACCATTTTTATCCAATCCATGATACCGGAACTGACGGAGCTGACATTTTATTATATGAACCTGGTGACGGTAGCCCGCGTGGGCAGAAACCCGACGGTAAAATCGGAAATTAAAATGCGCGGCTTTCAGGCCAGTATTCCGCTGGGCTTTTTTGCGTATCCCGTCAGCCAGACGGCCGATATTACCGCCTTTGCCGCTACGGACGTGCCCGTGGGGGAAGACCAGTTGCCCATGTTGGAACAATGCCGGGAAATTGTGCATAGCTTTAATTCCACCTATGGGGAAACCTTGGTGGAGCCGCGCATTATCCTGCCGGAAAACAAAGCCTGCCTGCGCCTGCCGGGTACGGACGGTAAAGCCAAAATGAGCAAATCCTTGGGCAACTGCATTTATTTATCGGACGACGAAGAAACGGTGCGCAAGAAAGTAATGTCTATGTTTACGGACCCCAACCACTTGCGCGTGGAGGACCCCGGCACCGTGG
>CAKUDJ010000180.1 GCA_934644855.1 uncultured Elusimicrobiales bacterium | reverse complement strand
AAAGTAAACGACAAAATATCCATTAAAAAACCAAACCCGTTGGGCAGCCCAAAGCGCACCAACCGCGTAAACACAGGTTTATAAAATCCGGCCAAGCGGCTAATCTTAAATTCCCGGCGCACCTTGCCCGCACAAATAAGCGTGCAATAAATAATCGTCATAGAAGCACAACCGATAATCGTGGCCCAGGCCGCCCCGATAATCCCCATTTGGGGAAAACCCAACTTGCCGAAAATCATTACATAATCCAACCCAATGTTAATTACGTTGCCTGCCAAACTGGCCCACATGGGCACTTTAGTCCGCCCGCGCCCGCTGAAAAAACTGGCCAGCGCGCTGTTAATAACCGTTAGTCCGGCAAATAAATTTAATAAGCCGAAGTATTGGGTTTCCAACGCGCGCACGGCCTCGGCATGGCCAAAAGAATGAATAATGGCCAACCCCACCGGCGTTAAAGCCGCCAATAAAACGGAAGACAATACCGCCAGTAGCACGCCCTGCCATAAAGACACCGTCACGGAAGCGTATTTCTTTTTTGCGTAAAATTGGGAAATAAACACGCTGGTATAACTGGCCAACCCCATAAACAAGGAAGAAAACGTCATGGCTAATACGCCGGCGGGCACACACGCCGCCAATGCCTCGTGCGAATACCACGCCAAAAACATACGGTCGGCAAATTGCATAAGCACTTGCGCGGCCATGGTAATAATTAACGGATAAGATAAAAACCACAACTCGGTTAGGGAGGCGGGCTCTGCTTTTTTGTGCAACATAAAAAACACCATTTTACTACTACAAACCTTTTTTCCTACAACAAAAAAGACCTGCTCTGGGAGCAGGTCTGTTCAGTAGTTAAACTTAAAATTACAGTTTGCGAACTTTTACTGCTTTCGGGCCTTTTTCAGACTCTACGATATCAAATTCAACTTCCTGACCTTCAGCTAAGGTTTTGAAACCGTCGCCTTGGATTTCCTGATAGTGAACAAAGAGATCTTTGGAACCATCTTCGGGGGTCACGAAACCGTAACCTTTCTGGTCGTTAAACCATTTTACTTTTCCTTTAGCCATTTTACTTTTTACTTCCTTGTTTAATTATATCAAGTACTTGAACTTAACAAGTACCTACAATTATTATACTATAAATCCCGCCGATTTGCGCAAGTATTTTTTTAATTTTTATTTTTGCGCGGCGGCTCTTTTTAATAGTATATAATATTTTTATGGCTTTACTGGAATGTGTACCCAACATTTCTTTATCGGCGCCGGAAGACATCCGCCGGGTGGCCTGTGCCGTGCAAAACACGCCAGGCGCTACCCTGTTGCATACCGATTCCAACCCCGCCGCCAACCGCACCGTGCTTACTTTTGCGGGCGGAGCGGAGGCGGTTTTTCAGGCGGCGCGCGCGTGCCTGAAAACCGCGCTGGAACTTACGGATATGCGCTTGCACCGCGGGGCGCACCCGCGTTTGGGGGCCCTGGATGTCTGCCCCTTTGTGCCCGTCAGCGGCATTACGTTGCAGGAAGCGGCCCGGTTAGCGGTGCGCTTTGGGCAGTTGGCCGCGCAAGAATTTAACGTGCCGGTTTATTTGTACGAAGCCGCCGCGCGGCGCGCCCAAACACGCAACTTGGCGGACGTGCGCCGCGGGGAATACGAAAGCCTGCCGCAAAAATTGCAAACGCTCCCGCCGGATTTCGGCCCCTGCGTGTTTAATGCCGGGGTTGCCAAAACCGGGGCCTGTGTGATAGGCGCGCGGCCGTTTTTAATTGCGTTTAATATCAATCTCAACACGCAAGACCCGGCCCCGGCCAAAAAAATTGCCGCCATTCTGCGTGAAAAAAACGGCGGCTTAAAAGCCGTTAAAGCCATTGGTTGGTATATGGAAAATTTCCGCCGCGCGCAAATATCCTGCAACTTAACGGACTTTGCCCAAACAGGTCCCGCGCAAGTGTTTGCGGCCGCCCAAAAAGAAGCCCAAAAACTGGGTTTTGTTGCCACCGGGTGCGAATTAGTGGGCCTTATCCCCCTGCAAGCGCTCCTAGCGGCCGGACGCTTTTACGCGCCGGAGCAGACGGACGAAACCGCCCTCATCCGCGCCGCCGTAAACGGCTTATCATTAAGTGATGTAAAACCGTTCAATCCCCACGAACAAATTTTGGAATACCGCCTACAAGCCCTTACAACGCGTTAGCCAACTGCACAAATTGCGTTAAGCCCACTTGCTCGGCACGCACGGTAAGCGGCAGGGCAAGCGCGGTTAGCGCCGCCGTAATTTTTTCCTTGGGGTAGCCGCATAAAGCCAGCGAATTAAACAGCGTTTTCCGGCGGTGCAAAAAGGCCGCGCGCACCACTTTGGCAAAGCGGCCCCACAACGCGGGCGGCACCAGGGGCGCGGGCAGTTTTTCAAAGGTCAAAACGGCGC
>CAKUDJ010000179.1 GCA_934644855.1 uncultured Elusimicrobiales bacterium | reverse complement strand
GTATATACCAGTTTGGCGGCGTAGTCGTCGTCAATACCGGGGAGCATATTGTAAATAGTGCCCAACATTCCGCTTCTTTTATCTGCTTTTTCGCTCATAGCCGTTGCCCCTTGCTAACAAGATTTTAAGAACAGCGTAATGTGCTGTTCAAACTTGGTGACCCAATCGTTATTTTTAATAAACTCCAAGTTGGCCTTAATGCTTTCTACCGAGCATTTAACACACGCTTTTAACAAGTTCTGCCCGCAATAGACGTCCGACAAAATAACGGGCGCAATATCCGTTTTTATCAGGTCCGCTTCGCGCAGGCATTGTATGGCGGTGGTGGCGGTGTCCGTAGGCACTTTGGCCGCCGTAATTAACGCATCCTGCACGGCCTGCTCCCGCGAAGGATTATCCTTGGGGAGTTTTTTGGCTACCAAATAAGCCGCGTAGGCTTCGCCGTCTTTGCGGATGAAATTTTTAAGTTCCTCTTTTAAGGAACCCATTTTTTTTAGGCTCTGTGAAAGTTTGGCTTTTACATTTTCCGGCGTGGATTTGCGGTTGGCGGTGGTGTGCATGGCCATCATCACTAACGCACACCCCATGGCCCCGCTCATAGCGGCAGCGGCGCCGCCGCCGGGGGTGGGGTCCGCGCTGGCTAACGCCTCCACAAATTTGGCCGCAGTTTTATCCCATTCCATTTTTGTTTCCTCCCCCCATTATTTTACATAATGGTTCCGGATTCCAGGTCCGAATATTTTTTAATGCGCAGCATTTTCAGGCGGTCTTCGTCTATGCCGGTGCGGCTGAAGAAAACGTGTTCAATGGCGCTGGCGGGCATAATGTAGCTGCCGCGTTTAACGCCTTTGGGGTCCGTTTTTAAGCCCAACCACACGCTTAAAGTGGAAACATCTTTGAAATCTTTTTCTTCCAGTTCCGCCGCGGCGCGTAAAATTTTGGCCGGGTCCCCAAAGCCGGTGGTAATAACCGCGCTATGGAAACCGCAGTTTTTGGCGGCGACAATATCCCGGTGCGTATCGCCGATTACATAAATGTTTTCGGGTTTCAGCGTGGTTTTATATTTCTTTTCCGCGCGTTTGACGGCGGCCAACAGCATATCTTCGCGCGTGTGGCCGTCTTCCCCAAAGCCGCCTAATTCAAAAAAGGAATTTAAGCCGGAGGGTTCCAATTTAATGCGGGCACCTTTTTCCAAATTGCCGGTACCCAAGGCCAAAATAACATCCGGGTCTTTTTGTAAAATTTTCAAGAATTTTTCCACCCCGGGCACCAAGTCATAATGTTTGGCGCGCACGGCGGCGTGCACTTCAATAGGCAATAATTCCAAATACTTGGCGGTCATTTTTTTCATTTCCGCCGCGGTGGGTTTTTTGCCTTTTTTCAACAGGCCGTATACCAATGTGAAATTATCCGTATCCGTCCGGCCGGAAATTAACGAGTGTTCAAATTCCGGGCAGGAACCGTACAGTTCTTCAAACGTCTTTTTTAAGGCGGTGCGGCCGGCTCCCCCGGCGTTTACCAAAGTACCGTCTAAATCAAACAAAACCAGTTTTTTCATTTTTTATCTCCTTTAATAATGCCGGTGACGACGTACGCCCCGGACAGGGCCAATATCAAACCGAGCACTTTATATGTATTTACTGTGTCCTGCCCAAGCAGAACGGATAAAATAAAAGTCATTACCGGGTAAGACAAAATAATGGCGGTTGCCTTGCCCAAATCCATATTGCGTATGGCGGTATACCAAAAGGTATTGCCGATAAAATAATTGCAAATGGCGCTAAAGCCCAGCGTGGCCCACAACACCCAAGTAGGGGTGAACAGGAGCGGCCCCTGCACCGTAAACAATACCGCGCAAAAGACGGCTAACACCGGGATAGCAAAAATGGCCCGGGCCGCGGCAATAAGTGCGGGCGGCATATCTTTAGGTAATTTTTTGGCAAAAATATGGCTTACTTGGAACATCCACAACGTGCCTAAAATGAGCAAATCCCCTTTTAATTGCACGCTAATGCCCGATTGCCATAAGAGTACCCCTACACCCAACACAATCAGCAGGGAGCCCCCAATTTGTTTGCCGGTAGGTTTTTCCCCCAATAAAAAATAGGCCAAAATAAGCGAATAGACTATTTCAAATTGGTTCAAAATGGCAGCATTGGCCGGGGTGGTATAATTAAGGGCCAACATAAAAAACGTCATGGGTAAGGCCGTGCCGAAGGTGGCCATTAATAAACATTGGGGCCAAATATTTTTGGCCAGTAATGTTTTCCACCCGCCTGTTTTTACCAGGTACGGCACGAAACAAACGGCAGCCACGGAGCAGCTTAAAAGCATAAACAACGTGGAAGCCACATACGGCGTGGCGAATTTGGTTCCCACTACGTTTGCGGCTACAAAAAACCAGGCAAGCCAAATGGCTGCCACGGGGGCTACATTAAACCTAAAAAATATCCCTCAT
>CAKUDJ010000178.1 GCA_934644855.1 uncultured Elusimicrobiales bacterium | reverse complement strand
CACCAAGCGGGTGGCTTCCAAGGCTTGTCCTTCCGTAAAGTTCGTGGAATAGACGGAGGTGTAGGATTCAATGGCGTGGGTCAGCACGTCCAAGCCGGACCAAGCCGTCAGTTTTTTAGGCATACCCAACACAAATTCCGGGTCAATAATGGCCATATCGGGGGTTAAGGCATAGTCCGTAATGGCGTATTTGGTGCCGGTTTTTTCGTCGGTGATGATGGTAAACGGCGTTACTTCGGAACCGGTGCCGGAGGTGGTGGGAATGGCTACCATGGTAGCTTTTTTGCCCAAGGGCGGCGCGGCGTAAATGCGTTTGCGGATATCCATAAAGCGCATGGCAATATCTTCAAAGCTGGTATCCGGGTTTTCGTACAAGAGCCATACCATTTTGGCTTCATCCATGGCGGAACCGCCGCCGAGGCCGATAATGATGTCCGGCTGCCAAGAGTTGGCAATAGACAGCGCTTCCTGCACGTTGGAGATGTTCGGGTCCGGCAGTACGTTGGAAAACACGCGGAATTTAATGTTCAAACCCTCTAATACATCCGCTACGGCGCGCACATGGCCCAGTTGTTCCATGGTTTTATCCGTAATGATGTAAGCGCGTTGTTTGCCGGAAAGTTCCGCCAACGCTTGGGACAGCGCACCGCGTTTGAAATAAATTTTTTGCGGCACTTTGTACCAATACATATTTTCGCGGCGTTCCGCTACGGATTTTACGTTCATAAGATGTTTTACTCCAATGTTTTCGCTTACGGAGTTGCCGCCCCAAGAGCCGCAACCCAACGTCAAAGACGGCGCCAATTTGAAGTTGTATACGTCACCGATTGCGCCCTGGGAAGACGGAATGTTAATCAGCGTGCGCGCGGTGGGCATATCCTTAAATACGTCAATGTGTTCTTCGTTGGATTCGTCCGTATATAAGACCGAGGTGTGGCCGGCACCGCCGTATAAAATCAGGCTGCGGGCCAGTTCAACCGCTTGGTCAAAATCTTTTGCGCGGTAGAACGCCAACACCGGGGAGAGTTTTTCGCGGGCGAAGACTTCTTCGTCGTTCACTTCGTTGGCTTCGGCAATTAAAATTTTGGTACCGGCGGGTACTTTAATGCCGGCCATTTCCGCAATTTTGCAAGCGCTTTGGCCCACAATGCCGGAGTTTAATTTGCCGTTTACCACAATGGTTTCGGCCAATTTTTTGCGGTCTTTCCCGGTGACGAAGTGGCACCCGCGGGCGATAAATTCCGCCTTTACTTTTTCATAAACGGGTTCTTCCACAATAACGGATTGTTCGCTGGCGCAAATCATACCGTTATCAAAGGTTTTGCTCATAATAATAGAGCTGACGGCCATTTTAATATCGGCGGTAGCGTCAATGACGGCCGGGGTATTGCCCGCGCCCACGCCCAACGCCGGTTTGCCGGAGGAGTAGGCCGCTTTTACCATGCCCGGGCCGCCGGTGGCCAAAATAAGGTTAATGTGCGGGTGGTGCATAAGCGCGTTAGAAAGCGGCATGGTCGGGTTTTCAATCCAACCGATAATGCCTTCCGGCGCGCCGGCGGCTACGGCCGCATCCAACACAATTTTAGCCGCGGCAATGGTGCATTTTTTAGCGCGCGGGTGGGGGGAAAACACAATCCCGTTGCGGGTTTTAAGGGCCAGTAAGCTCTTAAAAATAGCGGTGGCGGTGGGGTTGGTGGTAGGCACAACACCGGCAATCACGCCGATAGGTTCCGCCACTTTGCGGTAGCCGAAGGCATCGTCGTCGGACAATACGCCGCAAGTTTTGGTGTCTTTGTATTTATTATAAATATATTCGGAAGCAAATTGGTTTTTAATTACTTTATCTTCCATTACGCCCATGCCCGATTCTTCCACGGCCATTTTGGCCAACGGAATACGGTTTTGCGCAGCAGCAATAGCCGCCGCGCGGAAAATTTTATCTACTTGTTCTTGCGTATACGTCGCATACAAGCGTTGGGCCGCTTTTACTTTGTCTACCACTTTGGTAAGCAAAGCCATTTCTTCGGCCGAGGCTTCTTGTACCGGCGCGGGTTGTTTCTTTTCCGCCATAGTGTTTGCTTTCTCCTTGTTAATTCATATCCTTAAAATGTGTTGTGGATATTTTTATATCTATATTTTATATTTTGCTTAAACTAAAGTCAACCATATAAGGGGATAATGTTTTTTTAACTTGACAAACCCGGGCGTAAAAATTGTATGATAGATATTGTAATATCCACAAAAGATACTGTTTTTTAAGAGGTTTTATGGGCTTTTTTCAACATCATAATGATATAAGCGTGCAAACCATCCGCCGTCTGCCGCAGTATTTGCGTATTTTATACAATTTGCATGGCTACGGGAGGGAGTTGGTGTCTTCCACCGCGCTCGCGCAGGAAACGCAACTCTTGCCGGTTGTTATTAAGAAAGATTTGCAGGCCATCGGCGCGCCCAGTAAACTGCGTGCCGGGTTTAAGG
>CAKUDJ010000177.1 GCA_934644855.1 uncultured Elusimicrobiales bacterium | reverse complement strand
GCGGGAAATAAACGTGGTTTCGTTCATGCAAAAGCTGACTTGGTTGGAAGACACGTTAATTTCTATACGGGCATCTTTTTCCGGCTTGGCAATAGAAATAAAGCGGCAGACTTCGCTTAAAATTTTGGTAGGAATAATAATCTTAAATTCCCGGGAACCTTCCAACGCCGGGTGCGTGGCCAAGGCCAAACGCCCGCCGTCGGTAGCGACAATTTCAAACTTATCGGCGGTGTTGTTCCACAACAGGCCGTTCAAAATGTAGCGGGTTTCCTGGGTGGAAGCGGAAAAAGCCGTTTTTTCCACCATATTTTTAAGCTCCAGCGGGTCCATAGACAGGCTGTTGTTTTTTTCTATTTCCGGGATGGCCGGGTATTCGCTTTTAGGCGTACCGATTACCCAAAATTTACTCTTGCCGGATTTGATGTGGAATTTGTTGTTTTCATCACTATACAGGTTAATTTCTTTATCGTTCGGCAAGTTCTTAATAATATCCGAAAATTCTTTCATAGGTACGGTAATGCTGCCTTCTTCTTCCACTTCCGCATGGACATAATGCACGGTGGCCATTTCCATATCCGTACGCACCAATTTTAATTTATTGCCTTGGGCTTCCAATAAGAAGTTGTGCAAAATAGGGAGCGTGGTTCTGGCGGATGTACCCGCGGAAACAATCTGGATTCCTTCCAAAAAGGTTTCTTTAGTAATGTTTATTTTCATACAATTAATCCTATTATTAATATCCTGTTGATAGTGTTTATTGTGTGGATTGGCCTATACGCCGCCGGTGGTTATGTGTGTGCATAAACCGGTTATTCTATAAACACGCTCCACAATTAAAACTGTTATACCCCCGTTTGGTATTTATCCACAGGGGTTATACACAACTTATTTACTTTTTATCCACAGCCTTAATATCCAAGATAATTTGGTTTATTTCGGCTGTAAAAAACGGGTCTGCATCTACTCTTTCTTTAATTAAATCCCGCGCGTGTACTACCGTGCTATGGTCCCGGCTGAATTCCCGCCCGATTTCCGGCAGGGATAAATCCGTCAGTTCCGTGGCTAAATACATAGCAATTTGGCGCGGCCAGGTAATGGATTGCGTTTTGCGTTTGGAATTAAAATCTTCCATATTAATCTTAAAATGCTTCCCCACTACTTTTTTAATTAAATTGACGTTAATGGCTAATTTTTGTTCTTCGTTCTGTAAAACATCCGCCAATACTTCCTGCGCCACCCCAATCGTGGGCGTAATGCCGTGGGCCGTGCAAAAAGATACTAAACTGAAAAAAGAGCCTTCCAATTCGCGTATATTGGTTTTAATGCCTTCGGCAATAAAAGCCAGTACATCATCCCCAATATCAAAATTAATGCTATCGCGTTTTTGGCGCAAAATGGCAATACGTGTTTCCACCGTGGGCAGTTTCATTTCCGTCACAATGCCCGACATTAAACGTGAAGACATCCGCGGTTCCAGTTGCAAGTCCTGCGGGGTTTTATCGGAAGTCAGCACAATTTGTTTATTGTTGCCGAACAACGCATTAAATGTATAGAAAAATTCCTGTTCACTGCCCACTTTGGTAGTACCCACCACAAATTGTATATCGTCCATTAAAAAACAATCCAGATTATGGTATTTTTTGCGGAAGGCTTCCTGGTCTTTATTCATGACGGAATTAACGTAATCATTTACAAATTCTTCGCTGGACTTATAGAGCACATGCGCCTGGGGATTGGTTTGTAAAATTTTATTACCGATAGCGTGTAAAAGGTGGGTTTTTCCTAAACCCGGTGTGCTGTAAATAAACAGCGGGTTATTGGCCCGGTTGCCCAGTTTATTGACCACCGCTTCCGCCATACGGTATGCAAAACGGTTGGCAGGGGATTCAATAAAATTATCAAACGTAAACGAAGTATTTAAGTTGGAGGCAAACGGATTGGGTTTTACCACCGGGGCCGCTTGCGTAAACGCGGTGGTTTGCCCTGGCGCAGGGGGAACTACCGGCGCGGGGGCCGGTTCTGTAATAATGTAATTAACGGTAATTTCCACCCCTAAATGTTTTAAGAATGCGTCTTTGATAATATGTTCGTAGCGCTCTTTAATGGTTTTGCCCCAAAATTGGTTTGGTAATTCCACGCAAAGCAAAGTTCCTTCGTAATGAAATACGGCAGGGCGCAGCCACATATCAAAGCTGTCTGTACCCAAGATAGTTTCAATTTCGGTTAAAATAGGGGCCGGAATATTATTTTGGCTTGTATTATCCACTGCGTTGTTCCACCGGAAAAAATATTTCTTATATCATACAACTTCTGTTTAGGGTGCGTCAATGATAAAAATATAAAAATAGCGTTTGGGTGCATAAAAAGCCACAAAATTTTAATTTTTAATTTTTTAGGCTATCCCAACTACCCTGTATATTAAAATGGCTAAAAAGCGGAGTATTTCAAAAATCAACCGCTTTTATTGTAAAATCTTAACTAATTAATTTTTAGTGTTGTAAAATAGATATACTCTTTTTATAATAAACTTGTAAAGCATAAAAATGAT
>CAKUDJ010000176.1 GCA_934644855.1 uncultured Elusimicrobiales bacterium | reverse complement strand
GCGGTAGTGTATTGCGGTAATGCCACCGCCGCCAATACACCGATAATAAGTACAACCACTAACAGCTCAATCAGGGTAAAACCTTTTGTGTTCATAAAATCTCCCGTAAACCCAAAAATAAATTATTCAATACATAGTATAGCAAAAAAGATTCATTTTGCAATACGTTTATCCCGTTGGCTACCCCCGGGCAAAATTGTTAATATATCTGTATGGCTAAAAAACACCTTGCGCCCGTTGGGGCCGCCTTACCTGCTACTACTTGTTTTTTGCCCCGCCTGTTAGCGTGGGGGCCCGGGCTTTTGGGCCTTTTAATTGTGCTTGCTTTTTTTACCGGAACGTACGATAAAGCCCAAATAAAAGATACGTTGCTTTTTGCGGGCGGCGGTACTTTACTGCTTACTTGGTTGGCGTATAAAATACAGCAGGGGCGCGCGCGGTTCAGCCGGGCAAGCGGGGTGTGGGTATTGCCGTTTGCGGCCTATTACGGGTGGGTGCTAGCTTCTGTTTTGTGGGCGCCGTACCGGGTGGAAGCCTTGGCGGAGTGGGCCCGCTACGCCGTGTATTTCGGCCTGACGCTGATGGCCCTGGAGCAATTTGGAACCCGGGCCGCGCGGATAATTGCGCGTTGCGTGGGGTGGAGCGCGTGGGCGGCGTACGGCTATGGCTTGTTGCAGGTGGTAAACCGCTTTGTGCCGGGGGCGGATTTTATGCCCTGGCAGGGGTTTTTCGGGCCGCGGGTGTTTTCCACCTTGGCAAACCCCAACTTTTTTGGGGATTTTATCGTTTTTTCGTCCTTTTTAATTGCCGCGCAATATTTGGTTTCCCGCCAGAAAAAATGGCTTGTGCTGTGGAGTATGGGCCTTATCAACCTGTTTTTTACGCAAAGTAAAGGCGCGTGGGTGGCGTTCGGCGCGGTATACGGCCTGTGGGGCGCGGTGTATGTGAATATTTTTTCCGCCTGGAAAAAACCGTATAAGCGTTGGCTGAACGCGGCCGCCGCGTGTGTGGCGCTGGGGGCGGTTTTGTTGGCGGGCGTGTATGCGTTTAAGCGGCCGGATTCCGCCTCGTTCCGGGTGCATACTTGGGTGGCCTCGTGGGCCATGGTGCAGGATAGCCCGGTACTGGGCACCGGCATTGGCAGTTTTAAGACCATTTATCCCGCGTACCGCAAGCCGCAAATCTTTTTTATAGAAAACGCCCACAATACCGAAACCCAACACGCCGAAAACGAATTTTTGGAACAATGGGCCACGTTGGGCGCTATCGGGCTGATTTTATTTTTGTGGATGCTGGCCTTTGTGTTTACTGCCGCTTGGAAACGCCTTAAAAACCCCGCCGTGCCCGCGCAGGAGCGTTGGCTGTTGTGGGGGTATAGCGGCGCGCTCTTGGCTATGGCGGTGCATAGCACGGTAGACGTGAGTTTGCGCTTTGCCTCCGGCGGATTATTTTTTGCGCTTTTTTTGGGGTTGGTGGCGGCTTTGGCTCGCGGAAAGGAATACGACTCCTCCGAGCTTACCCCCGCGCGCGGGTGGGCACAGCGGGCCGTTTACGCGCTTACCGTCGGCGGCGCGCTGTATGCGTGTTATGCGTTTTACAAAGTAATGCAACTGATGAGCGCCCCGCGCTTGGGAGATGTGATTTTTACCGGGGTTGCGTGGGCGTTTTTTGCGGCTACGGTGGGTTTAGGCGTATTTTTGGTATGCGCGGCGGCGCGGCGCTTTACACGCGCGGCGGCGTTGGCGGTATTGGCCTTGGTTCCGGCGGTGGTGTGGGGGGCGTTTCAGCCGTTCTTGGCCGACCATTATTACGGCGTGGGCGCTTTGTTTGCCGCGCAGGCGCAAGCAAATCCCGCGTATTTTACCCCGGCGTTAGATTATTTTAACCGCGCCATTACGCATAATCCGTTTAATATGGCCTACCGCCAGTACCGCGCCACGTTGCTGGCAAGTAAACTGGATTTGAGCGAAACCTTTAACCGCCTAAAGGGGGATAAAACGGCTCCGGCTACCGATTACGGGCGCGTGTTGCGGGATTTGCAAACGGTGGAAAAACATTCGCCCAACCATGCGCTTTTGCAGCAGGCGTATGGGGAGTTTTATTTTGCGGCGGCGTTGAAATTTTCCGACAGGGCGCGGCTGGCGGCCAATGCGGCGGAATATGAACATTACAAGGCGCAGGCGTTGGCCGATATGGATAAGGCCCAGCAGTATTTTGAAAAATCCTTATTATTGGACCCGGTCAATTACGCCACCTATGCTTTTTTGAGTGAAATTGCCGTTTTGCAGCGCCGCCCGGACGAGGCGCGCGCCCGCGTGGCGGCGTACCGCCGCGGCCCGGAAAATATGACGGAAGAAAATTGGCTAATCAAAATGGCGCAGGACCCGCGCGCGGAGCAGTTGGAGCGGCGTATCCAAGCGGCGTTCGGCCCGCAAGCACCGGGGAAATTGAAAAAATAAGGTTTTTGTTCGGCCCCGAACGCGCTGTAAAAAATAGACGTGCAAAACTTCTTTGTTTTTTGTAAAATATCTGTACGTGATAATTTGCCGTTATTTATGCCGAGAT
>CAKUDJ010000175.1 GCA_934644855.1 uncultured Elusimicrobiales bacterium | reverse complement strand
CCCCGCAGTATCAAGAGCTGCAACGCTTGACCGAAAACAACAGAAATAAAAGGACTTCCAAAAAGGCCCTAATAACGGAGGTAAAAGCCTTTATTAAAAAACATCACCGTTCACCGAGAGCAGGCACATCGGAAAACGGGCAAACGCTTACTATAGCCGAATTACGCGAACGCGCCCAACAGGGGGACAAGCAGGCGGCCAAATTAGCGGACGAGCTGCAATTAGGGCAAGCCCTTATGCAAGCTTTAACCAGATGGCCGAAGGATTCACCCGAATATTTAGAATTAGAAGACCTTTATTTAACAAACAGAAAGAAGACATTTATTTAGCAAACAGAAAACCGCAAGTATCAAAGCCTTGCGCTACCTGTTTGCCAAATACCTAAAAGAGTACGGGCAGCACGCCTTAAACAAAATCCAAAAGGCCTTCAATAATGAACGTTGGGTTTTAATGAAACTCCCCGGGCACAAACCTGGGGAGTTTTATTACATACCTTACAGAATACCCCGGGTGTAAACCCGGGGATGAATGAAAATCCAACCGCCAGAAAAAGGAGTTTGCTTTCTGTTTGTTAGTGGCGGGCAAAATCAAGCGAAGCTGAGCTTTTGAAACAGAAGAAGCCCCGGGCTCACGCCCGGGGAGTTTTAATTAAATATTTTAGGTATTTTAGGCACGTACAGAATACTGCGGTTGCATTTGAAAAAACTCCTATATCTCTGTTTATTATGTGTATAGACATACGGCATGATTCCTTCATAATGGAAATGGTGATACTTTTTCTCTCCATCTTGAAAGCGATAGCGAGCTGCTTTTTCGTGTGCACCATTGCGGTATATAAAAGAAGGTTTTATGATTTCCGGGTCCCGAGTGGGGTGCAATTTACCGTTGGGCATAATGGTCTCTTTTAACCAAGAAGCCAAAATATCTTCTAACGGTTCATTGACCACAACAATTCCTAATTCTGCTTCTGCAATCCATCTGCCCATATAATATAAGGCACGGGTATATAAGGGCCGGCCCTTGTTATCCCTGAAAGAATATATTTGTTTGAGGACCCGGTCCAACTCCTGCACATCAATCGGACAGGTCGCCTTCACTTTCACCTTGCTCAACTGTGTATTTTTACAATTTAAAAACCAAGCCCCCACTCCCGCTTTTTTCTGAATATCCGTTAAAGGGGAGCAATAATTCCTTTCAACCAAACAGCTATGCAAAAGCTTTGCTGCTTCCAGGGTAAAAGCATCCCCGGGATTTAACTGAGCCCCTATTAAAAACAATTTGGTGGAAGCGTTATATTGGCCTATCATATCATCATATAGGCAGGTAGGCTCCTCCTTTGTTTTGGATTCAGCTCTGGACTTGGTTTGCGCGCTTTCGCCCACACGCGCCATGGTATACTTATCCCAAACAACAGCACCCAACACCAACGATTCGCCGAATGTATCCAACGCAGGGCGGAGTTGCTCTAAGCCGGAACCTGCTTGGGGCACGCTCGGCGCAGCCGCAGTAGCAGTTTGCTGCAAAGAAAGTTCGGTGGCCTTTGCCGCCAGGAAGCGGATGACCCCTTTCCCCATCACATACCCGGGCGTTTTGGCAGCCATGCTTTTAGTAATATATTTGTCCGGCACTTCCACATACGTTGCTTGTTCCAACGCCTTTTGAAAATTCCGCCTATATATGGGTGATAACGCATCAGACAACGCATAGCCAAAAATCCCCATAGGTAGTAGCGCCGTTCCCGGCTCCAAAAGGACGGCAATACTGCCGATGGAAAGCATGGTTGAATGAATGGACGCTACACCTGATTCCAGGGCAGAAGAGCCGGCCGCCAAAACCGCGTCCAAAACGGTTGACCCAAAGGCCTGCTCAATTCCAATAGCAACAGGCACAGCCGCCCCGGCCATAGCTTGGCTTTTTACGGAGGATTTATCTTTTGAGTCTTTCTTGTTAGCTGCCGAGGGGCTCACCCGACGGATTAACCGTAAAACCCGCGCTTCGTCTGCCGCAGATAAGTCCCCGCGCAGATTTAACGCGTCCACAATCAGTTTTGCCTCCGGCGGAGAATAGTGGAACTTGCCTTGATATTCTTTGGGAATGGCTTTATTAAAAGCATAATTGGCAGCAACCGTGCCCGCCAAGAAACGGAACCCCGTGGAATAACTGGAATTTTTTACATAAGCCAACAGTTTGGCTTTATCCGCAGGGGCTAAACTTTCCGCATGGTAGGTTAAAACCAACCGTACAAAACGGGGCGGAATATAATTAGAATCTTTGGGATTAAAGGAGCCTTGTTCGGCCATAAAATTTAATAGCGGAGAAAAATCCCCCCCGTTTTTGAGTATTTTGTTTAATACTTTAACATCAATTAAAAAATCCTTTTCTTCTAAACGGGTGTCTTTGTCAAAACTAAATACGCTTTCTAAATGGGCCAAATCAACCGCGGGAACAATTTTCTCCCCCTCTGCATTTTGGGGCAGATTTGCCCTTAATTCAGGGTTGGGAGTCAACAAACTGCGGGGAGCAGTTGCGGCGACAAGCACCTCTGATAAGACGGCATCCACGCGGTCATCATC
>CAKUDJ010000174.1 GCA_934644855.1 uncultured Elusimicrobiales bacterium | reverse complement strand
ATTTTAGGCGGGATTTTTTTGGTGGATTTAATGCAGCTTTCCGGCCTGACGGATTGGCTGACGAAAGTGTTGCGCTTCCCGGTGGAACATTTGCTTTCTCTGCCGGGTGAAATTACCCCGGTGCTTTTGCTGGGGGTATTGCGCAAAGACGTTTCTATTGCTATGTTATCCCCCTATCACTTAACGCCGGAGCAACTGGTGGTATGTTGTATTTTTATGACCATGTACCTGCCCTGTGTGGCGACGTTTTTTGTGATGCTGCGTGAAAGCGGCCTGAAAGACACCTTGCGCGTAGTGGCGCTGACGTTTGGGCTAGCTACCGCCGCGGCGTGGATATTGAGTATGATTTTATTTTAATAACAGGGAATGAGGGATAATAAAAAGTACCCCGGTTGTTTGGCCGGGGTATTTTTATAATGAGGGCTCACAATGCAACTCCCCGGGTTATGCCCGGGGAGTTTTGTGATTTTTAATTTTATATTCAAGCAGGTGGCGCTTCCGGCGCTTGCCGCCAAATGCGCCTGCGGGCATTTTTTAGGTATTATACGCTCCCACGCGGCCAATGTCCACCGGCACGGGGATTTCCGTACCTAGCGGGCCTTCAAAATACATGGTACCCGTTAAGTGGTAATCTACGGTGCCGCTATTCATGCTGACTAACCCCAATAATTTATTGCCAAATGCGCTCATGGGTACCACCAAATGCGCTTTGGCGTTTTTCACCGCTTGGGGCTCCACGCGTATATCCTTTAACTTGATTTGGGATACCGGCGTATCGTTCATAGAAAGTTCCCCCTCAAAGCGCTTAATGGCCGCGGCTTGTTTTTTGTTCATATTGGTAATGGCAATCATGACATCAAACGAAAGGGAGGTAATATTGTAATCTGCCAACTCTACACTTTTTAATGCGTATTTGCAATTAGCCATATTTTCGGCCTCTTGTACGGACGCACAACCGCCCAGCAGTGCGGCGGCTAAAACAAACAAAAACAACTTTTTCATAAATCCTCCTTGGGAATGCTGTTCAAATAAATTGTATAATAAATTTACATACCTTTGGAGCTTTTTTTATGAATGAACTAAAAACCGAATTATACCAACGTTTTGTAAAATACTCATCCGTGGACACCACCAGTGACCCCACGCAAAAAACGACCCCCACTACGTCCAGCCAAATGATGTTTGCCAAAATGTTGGCCGACGAAATGCCCTCTGCCGGATTTACGGATGTGGAAATGGACGAATACGGCTTTGTGACCGCTACCATTGAAGCCAATACGGATAAACCCGCCCCCACCGTGGGATTTTTTGCCCACATGGATACGGTTTGTGATTTTAACGGCAAAGGCATTACCCCCATTTTGCACGAAAACTACCAAGGCGGTAAAGTAGTTATTAACGAAGCTAAAAAAATGTATTTAACGCCGGAAACTTCCCCCAGCTTAAAACGCTGTATCGGGCACGATTTGGTGACGTCCGACGGGACCTCTATTTTGGCCGGGGATGATAAATTGGGTATTTCCGTAATTATGACGTTTGCCCATTACTTAAAAAATCACCCGGAAGTAAAACACGGCAAAATCCGCGTGGCGTTTACCGTGGATGAAGAAACCGGCACCGGCATTGCTTATTTTGATGTGGACCGCTTTGGTGCGGAATTTGCCTACACCATAGACGGCGGCCAACTGGGCGAAATTGACTACGGCAACTTTAATGCCGATAAGTTTGAAATTGCCATCCAGGGTAAAAACTGCCACCCCGGTTCCGCCAAAGATTTTATGGCCAACCCGGTGCGTATTGCGGCGGATATTGTGTCTTCCTGGCCGGAAAACCGCCTGCCGGAAACGACCGAAAAAGAAGAAGGTTTCATCTTGTTTATGGGCATGGATGGCAATTTGGAACACGCCACCTTGCGCGGCATTGTGCGTGACCATGATTTAACCAAGTTTGAAAATTCCAAAAAAGAATTGCAGGATATTATCAACCAAAAATTGCAAAAATATCCCAATGCCAAAATTACGGTGCAGTTTATCAAACAATACCGCAATATGAAAGACGTGTTGGAAGAAAAACCGCAAGCTATGAATGTGCTGAAACGCGCGCTGGAAGATGCCGGTATTGAATACAACCTGGCCCAAGTGCGCGGCGGTACGGACGGCGCCCAGCTGACGTTCCGCGGCCTGCCCACGCCCAACATCTTTGCCGGATACGAAAACCCCCACGGCCCGTATGAATGGCTGAGTTTGGATTGGACGGAAAAGGTATTTCACATTATGAAATACATTGTGACGGACTTAGTAAAATAAGTTTTATAAAAGTTGTTTTACAAAGTGGATAAAACCGGGTTTCCTTATTAGGGGCCCGGTTTTTTGTTGTACCTGTTCATACATCCGGGGCCGCCCGGGGAGCGAGACAAACGGCGGGTATTGGGTGGCTAAATATCTGGTAGAGTACGGCCCAAACAAAATGCCTGTGAAAAACCCCCGGCAGTTTTTGCCGGGGGCTCTTGATACGTTTTATCTAAAACGGCGTGTTAGCGCCCCGGGCGTTGTGCCGTGCGGCGGTTGGCGGCCGCGAGTGGCGGG
>CAKUDJ010000173.1 GCA_934644855.1 uncultured Elusimicrobiales bacterium | reverse complement strand
GCTACTTCCGCCGCTTTTTGCGCCAGAACCGTTTGCCCTTTGCGCTCCAAATCCAACTCTTTTACGTCCAATACATTCCCGGCAGGAGTGCCCGCCAAGTATTCTTTGGATAATTCAAACACGGTTTTGTTGTCGTTATTCATGGCTAACAAATCCGCATTGGTTTTTAACAAAAGGAGCACTGCTTTTTGGTTTTTGTTTTTTACCGCTTGCATGAGGGCGGTGTCACCGTTAGTATCTTTTAAGTTGAGGTCAACGCGGCTGGAGCCCGCCAACACTTGGGTGCACCGGGCGGATTTCGGGTCCGCGGCCGCGTACATAAGGGCGGTTTTGCCGGCATTATCCGCGGCGTTCAAATTAGTTTTTTTTTCGCCCTGTAAAATGCTCACAAAGTCCGGTTTATGTTGTTTTACGGCTTCCGTCAGCACGGTTTGACCGTTGGAATCTTTGGCGTTTACATCTGCACCCAGGTTAATTAACGTGTTAAAGGTTTTGGTTTGGTTGGTAGACAACGCATAAAACAACGGGGTGCGGTTGCCGGAATCTTTAATGTTAATATCGGCCCCGTTGCGTGCCAAAAAGCGTACCGTGGCATCTTGCCCTTCGGCGGCGGCTGCGGCCAAGGCGCTAATGCCGTTAGTCGGGTTTTTGTAATTAATATCAGCCCCGTGGGCTACTAAAATTTGCACGTTGTCCAATGCACCTGCCTGGGCGGCGTACATCAGCGGTGTATTGCCGGTAATGTCGGCCAAATCCGTAGCGGCGGAATTGAGTTTAATTAAGCCGGTAATAAGGGCCTTATTGTTTTTGGCGGCGGCGTGCAGGAGTGCGGTTTTGCCCAAGTCATCTTTGGCGGTCACATCGGCCCCGTGGGCAATTAAATATTTAACAACTTCTACATTCCCGGCGGCAGAGGCGGCAATAAGCGGCGTCACCCCGTAGCTGGAAACTTCGTTTACTTTGGCTCCGCCTTCTTCCACTAACATTTTGATAATGTCCATATTGCCTTTTTCGGCCGCAACAGCCATAGGCGTAATACCCGCGTAGTTTTTTTCGTTTACATCCACGTTAGCAAACAACAAGGTTCTAACGCGGTCCGCATCCCCTACTTTTACAGCGCGTACAAGGGAAGTATCGTATACAAATTTGGTTTTGGCGCGTTCGCGCGTACCCAATGTGGTACTGGCATAATTTTTCTTTTCCGCGCCGAAGACGGTTCCGCGGTAAATATCACCGGGTACATCACCCGTAGCTTTGGCGGCCAACTGGGCGGTGGTGCCGGTTTCGCTGCCGCTTTGGCACAATGCCGGCGCGGCTAGAAACGGTAAAACAAAAAGCATATATAGTTTTTTCATGTAGTAATCCTCCGGTACTTATATTATACAAATAGGCGGCGGATTTTTTACAAAAAAATTCAAAAATCAGCCGGAACTATTGGTTAAAAAATACCGGCCGCAAACCGGGCAGCTTAAAATAAATAGTTATTTTTTCAATATTTTTGTTAAAAAACTTGCATTTTTTTTAATAAGCGTATAAAATATAATGTATAAAGACGCAACCGATTTTATCCCCCAGAACCTTCGATTTACCCCCCGAACGGTTCTGAAAAAAACCCCCAGACGAACGTTTGGGGGTTTTTATATGGGTGCGCGGGGCGCGCCTGACGCGCTTTTTATCCGCCCCGCTTATGGGGTAGATTGATGGGGAATGCCCAGGCACAACAAAAAAACCGCCGCCTTTTAACGGGCCGCGGTTTTTGATAAATACCGAACGGTTATTTGCTGATAGCGCTAACCGGGCAGGTAGAAGCGCAAGAACCGCATTCAATGCAGGTAGCTTCAGCAATGGTTCTTTTGCCGTCTTTTTCGGAAATAGCGGCTACGGGGCAAGCACTTTCGCAAGCGCCGCAGTTAATGCAAACATCCGGGTTTACTTTATAAGCCATGGTTTATTCTCCTCAATCAATACTGCTGATAATTTTATTATACTTAAATTATACAAAATCCAACTGCAAAAATGCGCATATAAGCGGCTATATGCCGGCGCGTGCTAATTATGCTATGATAAACATAATACATTTTTTGGGAGGTTGTAATGAACAAAGGTTTTACGTTAATTGAGTTATTGGTGGTTGTGCTGATTATCGGCATTTTAACTTCGGTAGGGGTTCCGCAGTATATTAAAGCGGCCGAAAAGGCCCGCGCGGCCGAAGCCTTGCAACTGATGGGCGTATTAAAGGATTCTTTGGCTATTTGCTATTCCACCTATCAAAATGATTTTGAAAACAAATGCACGTTTGATAATTTGGAAGTAAATTTATCCGGGGCCACGGCAGATAAAATTACGGGTGAAAGTTTTGACGTGACGCGCATAAAAGGAGATGATACCTATTATTACGGCGTTAAGTTTGAACGCAATAACCCCACTAAAGATTATGCCCTGTTTGGCAAAAAACGCAGAAGTGACGGTGTTTTTGTGCGTACCTGCCAGCCGAAACCACTATCCAAGAAAGGCGCAGAACTTTGCCGGGTAGTGGCGGGCCGTAATTATGCGGCGGCGGACGGATTTTAGCCCCCTGTGATTAAGTGCAGTACACC
>CAKUDJ010000172.1 GCA_934644855.1 uncultured Elusimicrobiales bacterium | reverse complement strand
ACGTGCGTCATACGCATTAAATGGTCGTCCACCACCACGGCAAAGTTATAAGTGGGGTAGCCGCTGGTTTTTTGGATAACCAAATCGTACAAATCCTTACTGGCAAATTTAACATGACCGCGAATCATATCGTCCCATTCCACGTCGCCTTCCTGCGGCATACGGAAACGGATAACGTATTTGCGGCCTTGGGCTTCCAGCTCTTTTTGCTGTTCGGGGGTTAAATCCCGGCATTTGCCGCTGTATTTGGGCGGGCGGTGTTCCGCCAAACATTTTTGGCGGTTGGCTTCCAATTCTTCTTCCGTGCAATAGCATTTATAAGCTTTGCCTTCGGCAATCAACTGGTCAATGTATTTTTTATAAATGCCCTGGTCGGCGCGGATAGCCTGGTAATACGGCGCATCCGGCCCTTTAGAGGTTCCGTCCGGGAACGGGCCCTCGTCCCAATTTAACTGCATCCACTGCATCCCTTCAAAAATAGCATCCGTAGAGGCTTGGGTGGAGCGTTCCTCGTCCGTATCTTCTATGCGGAGCAAAAATGTGCCTTTGTTCTTTTTGGCGAAAAGGTAGTTGAAAAGCGCCGTGCGCACCCCGCCGATATGTAAAAATCCGGTCGGCGAAGGGGCAAATCTTACTCTTACGGTCATAGTTATTAGTATCCTCTAAATATGGAATATAAATATATTATACTTATTATTGAGGAATTTTATTACAATATACTTGTACCCGCGTAAGGCATTTTTTATTTGGCGCGGGATTCGTTTTGTGGCGAGGAATTATGTTTTCCGTTTTCTTTTGGGTGGCCTGTTTTTTATTATTTTTAATGCAATTCACCGCCGGGGCCTGGCTCCATTATGCGTTCCCGTCCGTTCCGTTCAAATACGCGGCGGTGGGCGTTCCCCTGGTATTATCCTTACTGGTGCGTTGGGGGATGACTTTTCCGCACCACCATTTCGGCCCGCTTTCCCAAAGTTTATACTATTTTACGAACGTGTGGGTAGGATTTGCCTTTATTGCGTTTTGCGTATGTATGCTGTTTGCGTTTATCCAATGGATTTTACTGTTTTGGCACATCCACGCGGGGCGGCTTTTGGGCATTTTAAGTGTGGCTTTTACGGTAGTTTTGTGGGGGGCGGCCCTCTGGGGCGGGCTTAAAAACCCGGCCGTTAAAACGGTGGACGTGTATGTGGAAGGGGCACCGCAAATCAAAGTGGCCTTGCTATCGGACAGCCACTTGGGCATGGGCGTATCCGTGTCGCGCTTTGAACGCGCGCTGAACACGTTGCAACAGGAAAAGCCGGATTTACTGTTAGTATTGGGGGATGTGTTTGAATACGGCCCGCACCGGGAAAAATACGCCGCCGCCTTAAACCGCTTCCGGGCCCCGCTCGGCAAATACGGGGTACTAGGCAATCACGAATACTACAACGGCTATGAAAACGCCTTGGAATTTTACCGTTTAAGCGGCATTACTTTACTGCAAAACCAAACGGCCCGCCCGGCCGAAGGGCTCACCTTGGCCGGAGTCAACGACATCCGCACCGCGCGGGTGAGTGCCCGGCAAGTAAAAGAGTTGCTTTCCCAACGCCCGGAAACGGATGCGCTGTTTTATTTAAGCCACCAACCGCTTTATGAACAAATCGCGGCCGACGCGGGAGTAGGGCTTATGCTCAGCGGCCACACGCACAACGGGCAGATTTTTCCGTTCAATTTTTTAGTCCGCTGGAAATACCCGCATATTTACGGCTTGTATCAGGTAGATTTGATGAATTTATACGTCACTTCCGGCTGGTTTTATTGGGGGATGCCGCTGCGCCTGTTTGCGCCGGCCGAAATGGCAATTTTACGGATAAACGCATGAAAAAATGGCTTTTAACCCTTTTGCTGCTCACCCCGCTATGGGCACAGGCAGAAGTAAAATTTGAAGACTTGAGCTTTGACGAAAAACTCGGCCAAACGCTTGTCCTGTTTGTGGACATAGACAGCGCCGAACAAAGCCGCAAAGCCATAGAATCCGGCAAAATCGGCGGAGTGCTGATTCAATGGGGCAATTATTCGCTCAAACAAACGACCGACCTGGTGACCAAACTGCAAACCTGGGCCGCCCGCAGCCCGCACAAAATACCGCTGCTCATTTCCATTGACTACGAAGGCGGCACCGTCTACACGCCCATTACGCTGGGGTTTGAATATTTGCCGACCAATATGATGTTTTCCGCCACGCAAGACGAAGACGCCGCCGCCACCGCCGCTTATTTAGCCGGATTGGAACTGCGCCGCGCGGGCGTGCATATCAACTTTTCCCCTGTATTAGATGTAAACAGCAACCCGCATAACCCGATTATCGGGGTGCGTTCTTTCGGCTCCAACCCGGCCAATGTGACCAAAATGGGGGTGGCGTTAATGAACGGCTTTCAGGCGGCGGGCATTATCAGCGTGGTCAAGCACTTCCCGGGGCATGGCAATACCACGGTGGATTCCCACTACCGCGTACCCGTCGTGCATGACTCCCGGGACGTGATTGAAAAAACCCACCTGGCGCCGTTTGCGGAAGCCATCCGCCAAGGGGTTCCCGGCGTGATGACGGGGCACGTGATGTACCCGGCGTTGGATGAGCGCAACATTTCCACTTTTTCCCGCCCGATTT
>CAKUDJ010000171.1 GCA_934644855.1 uncultured Elusimicrobiales bacterium | reverse complement strand
ATAAGTGGCTTTTTTGCGTTTGATAATTTCGTACGCGCTGTTTTTTACTTCGTCGGCAATACGCTTCATGGCTTCTTCGTGTTGGAAGTATCCGCGCATTTCGCAAAATTTGTTTAGTTTAATGCCGGACACGTTGGCACAGCTCCAGGCGGCAATTTCGCTATCGCCGTGTTCTCCGATGATAAACGCGTGCACGCTGCGGCTGTCTACGTCCAAATGTTGGCCCAAGTTATATTTCAGGCGGGCGGTATCCAAAACGGTGCCGGAGCCGAACACGCGGTTGGACGGCAGGCCGCTTAATTTAATGGCTACCGTGGTTAAAATATCCACCGGGTTGGCTACCACCAGTAAAATCCCTTTGAAATTAATTTTTTTAATTTCCGGCAGGATGGACTTAAAAATAGCAATATTCTTTTTGACGAGGTCCAACCGGGTTTCGCCGGGTTTTTGGTTGGCGCCTGCGGTAATTACAATCAGGCCGGCATCTTTCAGGTTTTCGTAATCTCCGGCGTAAATTTTCATCGGTTTGGCAAACGGCAGGCCGTGGCTGATGTCCAGCGCTTCGCCTTCGGCGCGGGCCTTGTCGGCATCTATCAGTACCATTTCGGTAAACATTCCGCTCTGCATTAAGCTAAACGCCGTGGACGAGCCCACAAAGCCGCAGCCGATAATGCCAATTTTGCTGAAATTAATATAATTTGTTTCCATACGTTTACTTCCCCCTTGGGGCTATGGCCCCTCTTTTATTCTATAAAATCCGGCGCGGGCGGATTTTGCCGAAAACAGGTTAGGCCCTTACTTAAAACGCCAACTGGTGCCTAACGTGTTTTCTATATATTCCAACAAGGCGCGGTGCAGAAAAATAGATTTGTGCGTGCGCACCAATAATTTTTTTGCCGGGTCTGCCTTGGTGGGTACTTCCAAAAATACTTGCGTGGTGCCTTTGGTCATATCCAAATAAGTGCTTAATTTTTGCAGTTGGTCTTTGGTGTATTTGGCCGGAAGCTCCACAATAAATTCTTTGGCGGCGGTGGCCAAAACGTCCGTCACGCTGCCCACGCTTTGCAGGGTCAGTTCGCACCGGGCGCTTTCGTCGTCCACGTTAATCTTGCCGGAAAAATTCAAAATAGCATTGGGGCTTAATTTGTGCCCGAACTCCTCAAAGGTGCGCGCAAACGCATTGACGGGGAGCGAGCCGGTGCAGTCTTCTATCACAAATTGGGCCCATTCCTTTTTTTGTTTATTTTGGCGCTTTTTGAACAGCGTAATAATGCCCAGTACATTTAAGTTGCCGGTGGCTTTGCCGTCCAAAATATCCCGGATAGGCGTGGCGTGCAGTTGGGCCAAATGCTCTTGGTATTTGGCCATGGGGTGCCCGCTGAAATACAGACCCAGCACTTCTTTTTCAAAGTTGAGCAGTTCGCTTTGGGTGAGCGGGTGGACGCGTTGCTTGGTTTGCGGTTGTTTGACGCTTAGCATCGCGCCGAAGTCGTCCCCAAATAAGCAGGCCGTGTTGTTGGCTTGTTTTTCTTTAGCCACCAAATGGGCGGTGTCTACGGCTTGGTCTATACCGGCCAGTAAAATCGCACGGGCTTCTTTGGGGTCTTTGTCCGGCAGTAAACTATCCAGGGCCCCTGCTTTGGTTAAACTTTCAATGGTTTTTTTGTTGGCTTGGAAAATATCAATCCGGCTGCAAAGTTCGTCTAACGATTTATACGGCCCGTCTTTTTCCCGCTCCGCCACAATGGATTTGCACCCTTCGGAACCGGCGCTTTTAATGGCTTCCAACGCAAAGCGGATACACTCTTTGCCGTCTTTGGTTTCCACGGAAAACTCCGGCTGGGAAGCGTTTACGTCCGGCGGCAGAATTTCAAACCCCATTTTTTTGGATTCTTCCAAATAGGTGACGATTTTATTTTCTTTATCGTCGGAGCCAATTGCGTTATGGCCGATTTCGTTTGTCAGGGCGGCGCACATAAATTCTATGGGGTAGTTGGCCTTTAGGTAGGCCGTCTGGTACGAAACCAACCCGTATGCAAACGAGTGCGATTTGTTGAAGCCGTATCCGGCAAAGGCTTTCATCTGCTCGTAAATATGGGAGGCGGTTTTTTCGGAAATGTTATGAGCTTTGCATCCTTCCACAAATTTCTTGCCGAATTTTTCCATAACGTCCAGTTTCTTTTTACCCATGGCTTTGCGCAGGGTATCGGCCTCGCCGGGGGTAAACCCGCCCAACGTTTTGGAAATTTGCATGATTTGTTCCTGGTACACCATACAGCCGTATGTGTCTTTTAATACGGATTCCAAAAGCGGGGTTTCGTACTTGATTTGTTCCTGCCCGTTTTTGCGGCGCACGAACATATCCATCATGCCGGATTCCATCGGCCCGGGGCGGTACAAGGCCACCAAGGCGGAAACGTCGCTGAATTGGGAAGGCTGCAACTTTTTAATTAAGTCGCGCATGCCGCCGCTTTCTAACTGGAAAATACCCAGCGTTTTGCAACTGGAGAGCAGGTCATACGTTTTTTTGTCGTCCAACGGGATTTCGTTAATATCAAATTGGGGGTCATGGCGTTTGCGAATCATCTTTTCCGCATTATCAATAACGGTTAAGGTGCGCAGGCCTAAAAAGTCCATTTTTAATAAGC
>CAKUDJ010000170.1 GCA_934644855.1 uncultured Elusimicrobiales bacterium | reverse complement strand
GTGTATAACGGGGCCGAACGTGTGGTGGTCAGCCAGATGCACCGCTCCCCGGGTATTATTTTTGAAGAAGACGAAGAAAAGAAACAATCCACCTTTGGTAAACGCCTGTATGTGGCGCGCATTATCCCGTACCGCGGCGCGTGGATTGAATTTTCGTTTGACTTGATGAACGCCCTTTGGGTACGCATTGACCGCAAGAAAAAAGTGTTAGCCTCCACGTTCCTCCGCGCCTGTGGTTTGGAAACCAACGCACAGATTATCCAAACTTTCTATAACTGCGAAGACGTGGCGGTAAAACCCACCGCTATTGAAAACGTCATCGGCCGCTATGCCGCGGACGATATTTACGACCCGGCCACCGGCGAAGTGCTTTGGAACTTGGACGACAAAGCCACCCTGCCGATTGATGATAAGCTTTTCAAAACGTTAATTGAAAAGAACGTTAAAACCATTAAAGTAATTTCCGGCAAGCCCCGCCAGGACGACCCCGGTATTTTGGCCACGTTGGAACACCGCAAGGATTCCATCCGCACCGCCGCCGAAGCCCAAGCCGAAATTTATAAAAAGATGAGAGGCCAGGACTTTGTGGTTAAGGAACAGGCCGAAACGTTCTTGGATAACTTGATTTTTGATAACATCCGCCGTTATGACCTCAGCTTTGTGGGCCGCTACAAAATCAACAAAAAATTCCACAAACTGTTTGAATTAATCGGCAAAAACAAATTCAAAAAGTTTACCGCGCCGTCCGATAAACGCCGCACGTTGTCGCCAGAAGACATTATTGTGACTGTGAAGTATTTACTGGCCTTGAACGCCGGGGAAGATGCACAAAAAATGTATGGCGACGATATGGTCTTTAAGGTAGACGATATTGACCACTTGGGCAACCGCCGCATCCGCGGGATTGGGGAACTGTTGGAAAACCAAATCCGCGTGGGGCTTTCCCAAATGGCAAAAACCGCGCGTGACCGCATGAACCGCGAGCTGACCTCTTTTACTCCCCGTGCGTTGGTCAACGCCCAGCCGGTGCAAGCCATTATCCGCAAATTTTTCGGTACGTCCCAACTGTCCCAGTTTATGGACCAAATCAACCCGTTAGGGGAATTGACCCACAAACGCAGACTTTCCGCTTTGGGCCCCGGCGGTTTGAACCGTAAACGCGCCGGCTTTGAAGTGCGCGACGTACACTATACCCACTATGGCCGCGTGTGCCCCATTGAAACGCCGGAAGGCCCGAACATCGGGTTGATTACCTCTTTGGCGTGCTATTCCAAAGTCAACAAATTCGGTTTGATTGAAACGCCGTATTTGAAAGTGGAAAACGGCAAATTGACGGGGGCCATTGAATCCTTAACCGCCGACGAAGAAGACGATAAATTCGTGGCACAGGCCAACACGCCCATGGACGCCAAAGGCAAAATTACCGCCGACGCCGTACAGGGCCGTATCCGCGCGGATTACCCGCTCGTTTCCCCCAAGGAAGTGGACTATATGGACGTGTCCCCCTTGCAGGTTATCAGCGTGTCCGCCGCGCTAATTCCCTTCTTGGAACACGACGACGCCAACCGCGCCTTGATGGGCTGCAACATGCAACGCCAGGGTGTGCCGCTGCTCATTACCGAAGCCCCTTATGTGGGTACCGGCATTGAACACGAAGTGGCCCGTGACTCCGGGACTGCCGTGGTAGCCAAACGCGCCGGGGTGGTCCAGTTTGCCGATGCTTCTAAAATTATCGTGCAAGCCAAAGACGGTTCCAATGACGTATATGAACTTTTGAAATATAAACGCTCCAACCAAGATACCTGCATCAACCAGCGCCCGATTGTAAGCGCCGGCGATAAAGTGGTGCAAGGCCAAGTGTTGGGTGACGGTCCGTCCATGGATAACGGCTATTTGGCGTTGGGCCGCAACGTGCTAGTAGGCTTTATGTGTTGGGAAGGGTACAACTACGAAGACGCCATCTTGGTTTCCAGCCGCCTGGTAAAAGAAGATATGTTTACCTCTATCCACCTGCACGAATTTACCGTGGATTCCCGCAACACCAAACTGGGTGCGGAAGAAATCACCCGCGATATTCCGAACATTGGTGCGGAAGCGCTTTCCCACTTGGATAACGACGGTATTGTGTTGCCGGCTACCGTGGTGGAACCGGGGGATATTTTGGTAGGTAAAGTGACCCCGAAAGGCGAACAGCAATTAACGCCGGAAGAAAGATTGTTAAAAGTAATCTTCGGTAAAAAAGCCGATGATGTGGTGGATGCCTCCTTGCGCGTTCCGCCCGGCACTAGCGGCAAAGTAATCGGCACCCGCGTATTTGTACGCAAAGAAAAACTGACGAAAGCCGAAGAAAAAGCCCGCTTGAAAGCGTTGGAAGACGAAAAAATTTCTACGTTGGAATTGTTGAAAGAACAACGCAAACGCGCTTTGGCCAACGCCAAAGAAACGCTCAAAGAGGCGGAATACAAGAAAGAAGAATCCCGCTTGAATGCGTTGTATAAATTGATGGAGAAAAAAGCGGAAGAACACTACGCCCGCGAAATTGAATTCTCTAAACAAGGGGATGAGTTGGGCGTGACGGTCAACAAATCCGTCAAAGTGTTTATTGCTTCCAAACGCAAACTCCACGTGGGGGACAAAATGTCCGGCCGCCACGGTAACAAAGG
>CAKUDJ010000169.1 GCA_934644855.1 uncultured Elusimicrobiales bacterium | reverse complement strand
TTATAACTTAGCCCAAACCGCCAACGCCTTGTACCACTTTTTGTGGGGCGATTTTTGCGATTGGTATATTGAACTGGCCAAACAGCGCTTCCAAACGCAGGAAAAAGAACACGTTATGGCGCTGTGCGTAAACATTTTGTACGGCACCTTAAAAGCGCTTCATCCGTTAATCCCGTTTATTACGGAAGAAATTGCCGCTTCGTTGCGCCCGTATGTAAACGAAACGGAAGAATTTTTGCTCAACCAGGCGTATCCGCAGTTTAACGCCGCGTGGGTAAACGAAGACGCCGTGCGCAAAATGAACGTGTTGCAGGGCGTCACGCGGGCCATCCGCACCATCCGCTCCCAATTCAACGTGCCGCCTGCCTTAAAAATTACCACGGTGCTTTCCGGCAACACGCAGGAAGAACTGGCGGTATTAAAAGACTATGAAGGCTACATTACCTTAATGGCTAAAATTGACAACCTGCAAATGGGCGTAAATATGCCTAAACCCAAACAAACGGCTACCGCTATGTTTGAGGGGATTGCTATTTATGTGCCGCTTACAGGGTTGATTGATTTTGATAAAGAACGCAAACGCCTGGAAAAAGATTTGGCCCTTGCTAAAGCCAATATTGCTTCCCGCCAAGCGCGTTTAGCGCAGGAAAACTTTATCAAGCACGCGCCCAAAGAGCAAGTGGAAAAAACGCGCGAAGAATTAGCCGCCGCCCAACAGGCGCTCGCCCAAGTGACGGCCTCTTTAGAGGATTTGGCCTAATGCTCCGCGCCGCTTATGTGCTGGCTGTGGTTTTATGCCTGCTGACCGCGCCCGTAATGGGCGCGGCGCAGGATTGGAAGGCCCTTACCCGCTATGATAAAAATGCGGTTAAAACCCAACTGACGGAGCGCTTTGTAAAGTATGCGCAAATTGATACGCAAAGTAATCCGTCGGTGGCGTATGTGCCCAGTTCCAAGGGGCAGAAAGTATTTGCCAAACAACTGGCCAAAGAATTAAAAAAATACGGGGCCCAAAATGTAAAAGTGAGCGAAAATTCCCTCGTGACGGCGGATATTGCGGCCACGTCCAAAAATTCGGCTCCGGCGGTGGCTTTTTTGGCCCATTTGGATACCGCCCCGGAAATTTCCGCCCATGCGGTCAAACCGCGCGTGATTAAACATTATGACGGCAAAGACATTGTATTGGATGCCGCCCGCCAATTAACGCTTAATTCCTATACGGCCCCCAAATTAACGGCGGCCCACGGGCACGACTTAATTGTGGCGAGCGGCGGGACTTCGCTGGGGGCGGACGATAAGGCGGGGATTGCCGTTATTATGACGTTGGTGCAATACTTGTACGACCACCCGGAAATTGCCCACGGTCCCGTAAAAATTGTATTTACGCCGGATGAATCCACCGGGGCCGGTATGGCCAAATTAGACCCGGCGGATTTGGGCGTGCAATATGCTTATACCGTATCCGGCGGGGATGCGGGCGAACTGATGACGGAAAATTTTAACGCCAAATCCTTTGTAATTACTTTTACCGGCTATCGGGCGGTGCGCCCGGGCCTGGCGCAAAATTCCGCTTTTGCGGATAACGTGTTAATGGCGTCCGATTTCCACACCCTGCTTCCCCGCTACCAACGCCCGGAAACCACCACGGATAAGCGCGGTTTTATTTATGTAAACGATATTGCCACCCAAGGCGATACCACTACTGTCCGGGGGATTATCCGCGCGTTTAGTGACGAAGAAACCGCCCAACTGGTTGCTACCGTGCAAAATGCGTTTAACACGGTTAAAAGTATGCATGCCCGCGCCAAAGGGGCCACGCTCTCTTTCCGGGATGAATATAAAAATATGAAAGCCGCTCTGCCGCCCGCTATGTTGCAACTGACCAAAATGGCCATGCAGACGGAAGAAATCACCCCGAAAGAAGTGTCTTTGCGCGGCAGCACGGACGGCGCCGTTTTGGGTGCGGCCGGTATTCCCACACCGGATATTTTTGCCGGAATGTATAACACGCATACCGAACTGGAATATGTAGATGCGGATGTGATGGAAGCCTCTTTGCGTACACTTATCAGGCTTTTAACCTTGTGGGAAACACAAAAAGCGCTATAATTCAGCCCCGCTTTCAGGCGGGGTTCTTTTTTATGTGAAAAGACCCATTCGTTCCTGGGCCCTTTGGCCCTTGCTTTTATTTCCTTTTTTTAATTAGAATAATAGAAACCTTTTGTGTATAGGAGAAGCAATGACGACCCATAAAATGTTGTGTCTGTTGACCGCTGTACTGTTTACTGCGCCTGCGGTTTTTGCGCAGAATACCGATAAGTTTATTACCCCGGCCGACGTGGCCCACCTGAAAGCCCAACAGGATAAGCTAAAACAACACCGTGCGGCCGAGAAATATCCCACCGTGCAAGACTCTTACCGCGCCGCGTTGTTGGACCGTTTTTTAGGCTATACCCGCATTGATAGCCAAAGCCAGGATGACCCCACCCAGGCCTTCCCCATGAATGATGATTTGCGCCGTATGGCTGCCTTGTTGTACCAAGAAATTAACTTATTTGCCAGACCGGCCGGTTGGCAAACCCACTTGAGCGAAAACCAATATATTTATATCCATATTCCTTCTACCGTGGATAAAACCGTGCCCGTGCTCGGCCTCAGCGCACATTATGATTC
>CAKUDJ010000168.1 GCA_934644855.1 uncultured Elusimicrobiales bacterium | reverse complement strand
GGTGACGGGGGCGGATTTGGCCGTTTCCACCACCGGCATAGCGGGCCCCGGCGGCGGTACGCCGGAAAAACCCGTCGGCACGGTATGGATTGGCTTAGCGGGACCGCACGGCACGCAAGCGCGCAAATTTTTGTTTTCGTCCACGCGGGAGCGCAATATCGGCAAGGCTTCCGCACAGGCGTTGGAATGGGTACTGTCCGCGGTTTTGAAAACCAAATAAGGAGATATTAAAAATGTCTTTATGGCAAGAAATTTATAATTTAGGCATTGTGCCGCTTATCGGCAAAGTAAGCCCGGCAGAAGCGGGCGATTTGGCCCGCGCGTTGGCGCAAGGGGGCTTAACGGCCGCCGCTATTACTTTGGACGGCGAAAAGGACGTTCAGCAGGAGCGCGCTATGGCCGGGGCGGTGAGCGGTTTTAAGGTGTTTGCGTACGCCGTTAATGACGCCGAATCCGCCCGCCGTGCGGTGGCGGCCGGGGTGTGCGGCGTGTTTACGCAAAGCGCGGACGAAGCCGTCTTGCAGCCGTTGGCTCAAGCGGGGGTGGAATGTTTGCCGGTGCCGTCGGTTGTAAAATTTGCCAAATTGGCCGATTATTTTTCCTGCGGGCGGGTGGCGGCCTGTTTGTGCCCGGATTTGGAAACGCAGGAATTATTGGGAAAATCCTATTTTGATGCCGTTGTGCGCCGCACCCGCCAGGCGGTAAGCGCCATGTTGGGGTTTGATTTGCGCCATGTGGGCATTAATCAGCCGGATGCGGAGTCGTCCGCCCGCACCGCCGGAGAGTTTGAAAGTTTGTTCGGATTCACCCGTACGGACCGCGGCGGCGCGTATTTTGCCGGGGAAGTGGTGGAAGTGATGAAAAAGAAATTTTACGGCGGGCACGGCCATATTGCCGTGGCGACGAATGATGCCGGGCGCGCGGCGTATTTTTTGCAGAAGCAAGGGGCGGTGTTTAACTGGCAAAGTGCGGGGTATGAGCCGGACGGCAGTTTGCGGGTGGTGTATTTGGCCAAAGAGATTGGCGGGTTTGCGGTACACATTTTGCAACGGCCTTAGTGGATGTACGGCTGTTGGTAAGCTGGGTTTTTAACGCACAAGGGGAAAAATAACATTTTTCCCCTTGTTTACGTTTGATGGGCCACATTTTTCCACATTTGGCCGTCTGGTCGGTCCCTTTGGGCTAGAGTGGCATACAGCCACACCGCGCCCCTACTAAAGCCCGCCCATACGGCGCAAATCTGAAAAAACAGCCTGCGAACACTAACTCTTGTACTGGCGCGAAACGGCAACGCCAAGGAAGAACGGCGGGCGGCAGTTGGTAAGCGGGGATTTCAATGCGCGGGGAACAAAATAACATTTTGTTCCCCGTTCGCATTTAGCGGGCATACCATTTTCCAAATTTAAGCCCTTTTGCACCGCCTTTAGGCTTATGTAGCTAGTGCTACACCGCACCTAAACTAGCGGCGCAAAATCTTCTTAAATTTGAAAAATCATGCTACAACCACTCACTCTTGTACTGGCACGAAACGGCGAGAAAAATAAGCAAAAAAGCTCAAAAATAAAAGCCCGTAAAACAACGCTTTTTATATAAATTATCCTTAAAATATAAGTGTTTTGTTTTGGATTTATGAAATAGGGTTGTTTCGGTCTGCTTTTTTTGATAAAGTTTCCTGGTAGTAAAAATTCTTAAAAACGAGGTCCCCTATGAAAAACGTGAATATCGGCCGTTCAGGCGGTTTTACGCTTATTGAATTGTTGGTCGTGGTGCTGATTATCGGCATTTTGGCCAGCGTGGCGCTCCCGCAATATACCAAAGCGGTGGAAAAGAGCCGTGTATCGGAAATGATAACCTTGCATCGTTCATTAGAAAAAGCGATGGATGTTTATCTGTTGGCAAGTACCGGACACAATTTAGTGCCCGACGTTTTTGATTCGTTGGATATTAGTTTGCCGGATTTTAATGTATCCACTCCTTTTGCGCATTGCCATCAAAAAAAACGTCTTTGTGTTGCTACGACGAGTGTTCCCAATGGGGAGACTCAGGTAGTTGTAGCGTCTTACCCAAACGATAATTTTAATGCTCCCAGGATGAATTATCTTTTACAATCGCAGAGAACCCCTGCTGCGGCCAGTTGGACCCGTACTTATCGTTCTCATGCAAAAAATATTTGCAAGTTTGGGTTGGAAGAACTAGGATATACTGCCGAGAATTGTTAGCATTTTTATTACGAAGAAAAAAGCCCTGCCGTTAAGGCAGGGCTTAATCTTTTTAAGTATAGCGGGTAAAATTAAAAACCGTTATCCGCGTCCGATTTGCTGCCGGCAATGGCATAGCAAAACTTGGCACTTTCGTTGGCGGCGTTATATTTGCATTTGCGGACCCACGTTTTTCCGCCGTCGGTAGTGGATGTTTCTATGGTATATGTGGGTTGTGTCCGGCGGACGGCCTCAATCGTAAAGCTGCGTGCGCCGGCGCTGGATGCTTTCAAACAAAAGTTTTTGCCGCCAAACTTTCCATCGGTGGTGCAGCTGTTGTTTGTGGGGAGTTCAATATCCAATTTGGATAAATTGTTCCCAACCGGCCAAGCATCTTTCTGTAAAAAATACCGTTCGGCCGCATAGCGCAAAGAGCCGGAAAGCGTCAGCGCTTCCGTTGCGCGGGATTTTTCAATGG
>CAKUDJ010000167.1 GCA_934644855.1 uncultured Elusimicrobiales bacterium | reverse complement strand
GGTTTGGCCTTTTTCAAAATACAAGCCTTCGCCTTTTCCTCCGGCAATACCAAAGGCCGCGTCGCGCGCTTCGCCGGGGCCGTTTACCACGCACCCCATTACGGCAATTTTAAGCCCGGTGGCTTTTTGCAACAGTTCCGGGTCGTTATAAATGCGTTCTTCCAACGCGTGTACCGTGCCCGTCACGTCTACTTGCGTGCGGCCGCAAGTGGGGCAGGAAATTAAGTTCGGCCCGTATTCGCGCAAGCCTAACGCTTTGAGGATTTCGTACGCGGTGCGCACTTGCAGGCGGGGGGCTTCCGTTAAGGAAACGCGAATGGTGGCCCCAATGCCTTTTTGCAACAGCGTGCCGAGGGCGATAGAGCTTTTAACGGCGCCGCATAAAAAGCTGCCCGCTTCCGTAAGGCCAATATGCAAGGGAATATCACTCTGGGCGGCAAAAAGTTCGTTGGCTTTTAACGTGCGGTAAAAATCGTCCGATTTTAACGATACCACTACGTCGTGAAAGTTCAGCTGTTCCAGTACATTGGCCTGTTCCAAGGCTTCCTGCACCATCACTTCGGCCCATTTGTCGTCGGTCAAGTCCACTTGTCCGGCTACGCTTTTTAGGTATTTTACGGAGCCCGCATTTACCCCAATGCGTATGGCAACGCCTTTATCTTTACAGGCGCGGACGACTTCTTTGGTATTTTCTATACTGCCAATGTTGCCGGGGTTGATGCGTACTTTATCCACCCCTTGTTTAATGGCTTCCAAGGCCAGTTTATAATCAAAGTGAATATCCGCCACCAAGGGGGAATGAATCCGCTTTTTAATTTCGCCCAGCGCCAACGCGGCCTGCATATCCGGCACGGCTACGCGGTTGATTTCACAGCCGGCGGCTTCTAATTGGTTAATTTGCCCGGCCGTTTTTTGCGGGTCGCGCGTATCGGTATTGCACATACTTTGCACACGCACCGGGTGCCCGGTGCCCAGGGTGTACGGCCCTACTTTAACAAGTCTGGTTTTATACATTTAATTTGCCTCTTGGGGTTTGTCGTCCTTTTGGGGGGCGGCGGTTTCGGTAGCCACCACGGCGGCGGGTTTAGGCTTAAAGAAAATGCGTTTTACATCTGCATAAGACGCATACAGCACTAAAAGAATCAGCGCATAAAAACCGCAGTTCATGGCTATATTTACTACCCGTTCCGACGGTAAACGCCGCGTAATGCCTTCCAGTAAAAATACTAGCGCGTATCCGCCGTCTAATATCGGGATAGGAAACAAATTGAACATCCCTACCGCTAAAGACAACATACCTATTAAGAAAATAAAATTAACCAACTCCCCATGGGCCGTTTTGTGGATGATGTTTACAATGCCAATCGGCCCGGCCAAATCCGGCGCTTTTTTGTGTGTAAAGCTCTCCCACAGAGAGGTCAAGGAGTATTTCGTCCAATACCAACATTGGTACAGCCCAAACCCAACGGCTTTTACCGGGCCTACTTTGATGATAACCGGCTCCACCGCTATCCCCAACATGGTGGGTTTTTCGGCATTAAAAGAGCTTTCCGGCAAGGTGAGTGTAAGGGTTTTTCCTTCGCGTTTAACGGTAAGCTGTAAAGCGCCTTGGCGGGCCGCGGCGGCGGTGGAAACTTCATTCCAGGAAGAAATGTCTTTGCCGTCTATGCGTACGATTAAATCCCCCGGTTTAATACCCGCTTTGGCGGCGGGGTAGTCTTCCACCGCTTGCCCCACCACGGCAGGTACTAGCGTAGGGTCTGTTTGCGGAACCCCTTTTACATATACCAAGGCGGAAAAAATAACCGCCGCCAGTACATAGTTAAACAAAGCACCGTTAATGACCATAAAAAATTTGGCATACCACTTTTTAGCGGCAAATTCATACGGTTTGGGGGCTTCTTTAGCGTCTTTGGGGTGGAACATAGGCCCGGCCGGTTCCACAAACCCGCCAAAGGGAATTAAGCGGATTTGGTAGTCCGTATCGCCCTTTTTTTTGTGCCACAAAATTTTGCCGAACCCAAAGGAAAATTCATTCACGCGAATCCCAGTTAGGCGGCAGGCCAAAAAATGGCCAAATTCGTGAATAATTACAATCGGGCTGAGTACCACCAGTACAGCCAATGCGGATAAAAACATTTCTCCTCCTAAATAATGGCTTTTTTATAGCTTTTGTCTTGCAGAACAGCCAGGGCCAGTTCGTGCGCCTGTTCATCTGCCTGTGCCGCTTGGGCCAAATTTACTTTGCCCGTAAAAGACGGCGTTTTTTTGAGTACGGTATAAATGACTTTGGGGATATCCGTAAATTTAATCTGCTCTTTTAAGAACGCATCCACGGCTACTTCGTCCGCCGCGCTTAATGCTGCCGGATACAACCCGCCCGCGCGGGCCGCCTCAAACGCCAGGGCCAAACACGGGAAACGCTCAAAATCCGGCTCCATAAATTCCAGTTTGGCAACCTCAAACAGGTTAAGCTTTTGCACCGGGGAGGGCTTTTTTTCCGGGTAAGTAATGGCGTATTGGATAGGCAGGCGCATATCCGGCGCGCCCATTTGGGCCAAAATAGAGCCGTCCTGATACTCCACCGCGGAATGGATGATAGATTGCGGATGAATGACAATTTGCACCTTTTTTTCGGGCAAATTAAATAAATTCATAATTTCAATAGATTCAAACCCTTTATTCATCAGGGTAGCGGAATCTATGGTGATTTTTTTGCCCATTTTCCAACGC
>CAKUDJ010000166.1 GCA_934644855.1 uncultured Elusimicrobiales bacterium | reverse complement strand
AAGAACGCCAATATAAAGGGGCCGATTTTACCGCCTTGCACGCGGCGGCTTCCGGCGGGAGCGAGGACGTAATTAACTTTTTATTAGACGAAGGGTTGGATATTAATACCGCCACCCCCAACGGTTGGACCCCCTTGTTTATTGCCGCGCGCGACGGACGGACCGAAGCCGCCAAGCTGCTCGTTTTCCGCGGGGCGGACATGAACGCCCAAACCGACAAAGGCGCCACCGCGCTTATGATGGCGCTGACGCAAAAATTCCCGACTGAAACCGACCGCACGGATTTAATTACTTATATGCTTAAACGCGGTGCAGACCCCAATTTAACCACCAAAGACGGGGTAAACGCGCTCTTTTATGCCACCGTTTACAAAAAAAGCCCCGCGCTTACCCAACTGTTGTTGGAACACGGCGCCGACACCCAAGATAAAAACTTTGCCAAACTATTAGCCGTGGTGCAAGCCCGGTCCGATTTGGAAAGCAAAAAAATTGCGCGCCTGCTCAAAAAAGCCGCCCAAAAGCCTGCCAAAAAATAACTTTCAAATACCCGCGGCCCCCAAACAGGGGCCGCTTTTTATTCCCACAAAAAACCGGGCCTGTAAAAGCACCCGGTTTTTATAGCAAAAAATCAGACAAATTTTATTTCTTCGTCCATTCGTCCCAGGGGTTATAAAACCGCTCGCCCGTAAACGGGTCCCGTTCGTAATCCGCTTGGGTAATGCGCGCCGGGGAGCCGGGGTTCGGGCCGCCAAACCGCGTGGGTTGTTTTGTGTCGCGGCGCAAGTATTCCTCGGTATGACCCCAGTAATACCACGCGCTGTAAAATGCCAACACCAGGCTCAACGCGCCGCAAAAATAAAAGATAGCCGCCAAGGTGGTATCCCATTCCAATAACCCTAAAGGGCCCAACATATTATACCAATCGCCCGGCGTACCGGGGCCCGAACTGCTTATAAAATCGGAGCTTGTTAAATGCAAGGTCATGGCGCGGGCATCCCCGCAATATACTCCCGTATGGTGGAAACAAGTAGCCAAATAATACCACACCAAAGAAGACAACCACCGCCCCCCGCTGATGCGCCAACAAACCAGCAGCAGCACGATAGGGAAGAACAGCTCCGTCATGGGCCCCGCCCACAAACTGATAGTGGCGGAACGGGTCAGCCCCCAACCGATACGGTGGGCAAATTCATGCGTAAAATACTGGGGAATATAGACAAAACTGTTTTCAAAAAAACCGTGGATAATCCACCCGTCACGCCATAAATATAACAGCCACGCCGCGCCGAATATGCCCGCCAGGCTTACCCACGTCCACTTACAAAACAGCGGGCCTTGGTGCAAAGGGTCCAACTTTTCGCGCATACGCGCAAAAACATTTTTTTTATTCATAAAAGTATCATACTTTATTTGGAGCCGCCTTCCGCAATATTTTTTTCCGCCGGGTTTAATAATTCCTGCGGGTCCACGGGCACAAACGTATCTTCCTGTCCGGGCAACGGCGAGGCGGAAGGTTGTTTCTTTTTGAACAGGCCGAAAATCCCCCCCACGCCTTTTTTTACCGCGTTGGAAGCAAAGTTATTGCCTACGGCTTGCGTCACCAGGGCGGCCGCGCTGCCCAGCATACTCAAACTGCCTTTGGGCTCGTCCACCGTGCCGCCTATTTTTAACGTAATGGGCATAATGCCGGTATCATAATGTTTGCCGGGGGCGGCGTTTACCTGCATATCCAAAACGCCGTTTCTAAAATTGGTCGTGCCGGAAATTTTTAAGGACATAAAGTCCGACACAAACGAGCCTTTCGTCATTTCCATTACGCCTTTATTAAATTTTAACGCGCCGGAAAAAGACTCAAACGCCAGTTTCCCGTCTGTTTTCTTTTCGGGCATTTGTTCCTTGTCACCGGGCATTAATTTGGAAAGCAAATCCACCACGTTTAAGCTGTTTATCACGCGGCTGACCACACTTAACGATAAAAACATGGCTTTCGTCACGGAGTTGGCCTGCGTTAATTTATAAATATCCTGTATTTCCCCCCCGCCTATTTGCATTTCCGCCGTGCCGTCCGCCTTATCCAATTCCGCGGTAATGCCCGTCAGGCGGGTATGAATAGCCACGGACTTGGCGTAAAAATACGGCACGCTGACCGGGCCGGACTTGATTTGCGCCCGCAAGTGAACCGGCGGAAATTTGGCTTTGGGAGTGTTTGCTTGCGGCGCCTGTTGGGCGGGCGCAAGGGCGGTTTGCTCTTGCTGCGCAGCCGCTTGTTCCGTTCCGGCGGCTTCTGCCTGCGTTTGTTCCGGGGCGGGTTCTGGCTGCGGCAACAAAAGGAATTTTTCCATATTTAACTCTAGCCGCGCATCCACATACAAAGGGCGGTTTACGGCCGTTAAATAACCGTCAAAACGCGCGCCGTTTAACGTGCCGGACAAATCCTTTACCGTTAAATTTTTAAGCCCTTCTGCCGTAATTTGGGTGGAAAGGCCGTCCAACCGTCCGGCGGTGGGCAGGGTGGCCCCCGCCTGTTGCACGGATAGCTTGGCGTTCCAGTTATCCGCGGCGGCCTGAAAAGCGCCGGTAATTTGGCCCGTCACCCCGTAAGTGCTTGCTAAAATGGGCGCCAAGGCGGCCAGTTCGTCCAAATTAAACGCAAAATCCCCTTCGGCCCGGTAGTCTGCCGGGTCTTTGAACGCGGCCTGTGCGGTGGCGTTTAGCTCGCCCCCCGGCAGCTGCAAATGCAGGCGGCTGATTTGCGCGCGGGAGTCCGCCAGGTGCG
>CAKUDJ010000165.1 GCA_934644855.1 uncultured Elusimicrobiales bacterium | reverse complement strand
GCCCTGGAGGACCCGCAAGGGGCCGTGGCAAACTATTTGGTAGCCCGCAAGTTGGACCCGGCCAATGCCGCTAAATACGAGTATAAAATGAGAATGATGCGCACGGCGGCCGGCCGCCAAGCGGTTGTAGCGCGCCGTTTCCTGTAATCAAATTTTATGACGAGTCATTCCCCCGTCCGTTCTGCGGCGTTTTCCATCCCTTCCAACTCTTATACAAGCCGGTTGGCGGTGGCGGTGGTTTTATGCGGGCTTATTCTGTTTGCCGTAGCGGGCGATTATGCCGGTACGGGCATTTTTATTCTTTCCTTGTGCGTCTATTTGTTTTGTGCGGACGTATTCCACCGCTCCGCGCTGCAAGATGCCGCTTCCGGGCATATCAGCTTTTCGTGTTTGGTCAGCTTGTCTGTTTCCGCCGCATTTGCGTATTCCTTGCTTAAAACTTTTACGGCCCGGCCCATTACCGGATTGCCGGAAAATTTATATGGGGAATGTGCCCTGCTTACGGTATTGGCGTTGTGGGTGATGCGCCGGGAAGTATTAAAACGGGAACGCACCCATGTTTTTATTAAAAAATTGGACGATTTTTTACCAAAATCCGCCCGCGTCCTGCGGGAGCGGAAACAATATAAAGTGTTTGCGCGGGAGTTGCGCCCGGATGATGTGATTTTAGTGCGCCCCGGGGAGCGTATCCCGTGCGACGGGGTTGTATCCAAGGGCACCAGCGCCGTCAACGAAAGCATGATTACGGGCAATATGTTGCCGGCTTCTAAAAAAAAGGGCAGCCGCGTATTTGCCGGCACCTTAAACAAAACAGAAGATTTGTATATTACCGTCACCGGGTTGCTCAACCATTCCGCCGTGATGGGTATTGTAGATGCCATTAAAAAGAGCGAAATTATCCGCGCCCCCGGCGTTAGCCCGTTGGATAAAGCCGGCGCGTGGCTCGTGCCGTTGGCGGTCCTCGGGGCCTCGGCGGCCTATGTATGGGCGTTGCGTACGGCGGCTCAGCCGGATTGGGCCCATTATATAGGGGTATTTTTGATAGTTTTAGCGTTTGCGTGTTCGCCCGCGTTGGTGTTTTCCGTGTGGTTGGCGGAGTTTTTTGCCCGGGCCGGGGCGCGCAGACGCCAAATTGTATTGCAGAATACAGACGCCTTGCAGCAGTTGGCGGCGGCAAGCACTTTATTTTTTGATAAAACCGGCACATTAACGTATGGGGAACTGCGCGTCAGCGGGGTATTTGCCGCGCAAGGGGTGGCCTTAAAACAACTGTTGGAAGCGGCCGCCACGGCGGAACAGCAAGTGGACGGCCCTTTTGCCAAAGCGGTCAATTTATATGTGCGCCAACATAAAGCCCGCCCCCGCAAATTAACCTGTTTTGATGTGCTGCCCGGTATGGGCGTTTTGGCGGCTTGCGGGCGGGATAAAATTATTTGCGGCCGGGAAAGTTGGCTCTTGGAACAGGGAATCCAAACCCAGGTGGAAGAATCTTCCCGGCAAAATCCGCTGATTTGTGTAGCCAAAAATGGCCAATTTTTGGGCTATTTTGTGTTGGCGGATGCCTTACGCCCCGGCGCGGCGGAAATGGTGTCTTTCCTGCACCGCCGTAAAAAAGAAGTGATTGTCTTGTCCGGCGATAACGAAGCCTCCGTGGGTGCGGTGGCGCGTTCAACAGGCATAGAAAAAATGAATTTTAATGTGCTCCCGCAAACCAAGGCGGAAATTGTAGGCAACTTGCGGGTTTTGGGACAAAAAGTAGCCATGGTGGGGGACGGTTTCAACGATATTATTGCCCTCTTGCGCTCGGACGTGAGCCTGGTGTTCTTTTCGGGCCGCAACGTATATAATAATTGGGTGGATATTATTATTAAACGGGGGGATTTATCCGCCATTACGGATTTGTTTGCATTACATAAAAAAATGCGTCGCGCGGTGACGGCTAATTTGGTATTATCCTTTTTAGCGGGCGGCGCGCTGGCGGCGTATGTTCTTTTTGTGGCCCGGGAGCCCCTGGCGTGGTATGTGATACCCGGCGGGCTGACGGGCGGAGCCGCTTTGGTATTTTTTAATTCAGTGAGGTTATTAAACATAAAATGACGAACGATATTGATTTTGGTTATACCACCGCCCACGCGCGGAAAAACGCGGATGCCGTATTGCCGGAAATCCAATGCTGGCAGAACCAGTATAAACGCGATTATGATATTAAAATTGAGCTGCCGGAATTTACTTCCGTCTGCCCGAAAACCGGCCTGCCGGATTTTGGGGTCATTACCATTGAATACATCCCGGATGAATTGTGCTTGGAATTAAAATCCCTGAAATATTATTTATTGGAATACCGCGATATGGGTATTTTTATGGAAAATATTGCCAATAAAATTCTGGACGACGTGGTAAAAGCCTGCCGCCCCAAAAAGGCCACCGTCACGGGTACGTTTACGCCGCGCGGCGGTTTGCGCTCCGTAATTGTAGCCAAATACGAGAAGAAATAACATGAACAAAAAAACCGTGCTTTTGGGGCTTGCTTTTACCGCGGTGTTTGCGCTAGGGATGCTAGTGATGTACTTTTTAGCACGGCCCGGCTCTTTGGCGGCCTTGGAGGCGGATTTGAATACGCCGCTTCCCGCCCCCGGGGAAAGTGTGCACGTGGCAGATATGAAAGGCGCCGCTCCGGCGGAAGGTGTGGTGGAAGTAAAAGAGCCGGAGTATGTGGATTCGGCGGAAATTTCCTCCCAACTTTCCAAAATTAAGGTGGAGGGAATGACGGGTATTGTCC
>CAKUDJ010000164.1 GCA_934644855.1 uncultured Elusimicrobiales bacterium | reverse complement strand
TTTTTGCGCCTTGCAAAAAGGGTTATTTTGTGTGAAAAGTGAAAAAACTTCCGTCGGGCGCCAAAAACTAACCCATTTTGCGCGTTGTGCGTGCAAGGCGTAAATTTTTATGCTAAACCCATACCATAAAAGGGGGTAAAAATGAAATACTGGGGGATGTTTTTTTCCGTGTTGGCAGCCGCCGGATTTTTACAGGCGGCCGAAATAACCGCGGTGCCGTCCGTCAGGCACGAACAACGCCTGGCGGCGCACCGCGCATTGGGGGCAGATGCGCCTAGCACATTCGGCACGGATTACTTGCATTTTAAGCAAGATGTGCAGAAAGAATGGGGGCTTAGTGTGGGGCTGGATGCCTCTTTTACCGCGCAGCGCTCCGCGCCCAACGGCAAGCAAACCGCCATTCAAAGTATCTACTATCCGTACCTGACGTGGAATTTGTGGCAAGACGGCGCTTGGGGCCGCGGGCAAATAAACGTCAATTACAACTTAATACGCTATTGGGGCGCGCCTGCCTCTGCCCTGCAAAACCGTACCGGGCAAGCCTTGGCGTTTAACGATTATCCGTCCGCGGAGGAGTTTTTTTCACAAGCCAGTTATACGCACACGTTGCCCGGCGCCTGGGATTGGCTCAGCGTGACGGTGGGGCAGTTCCCGCTATACAATTTTGACGGCACGCCGTACCTTTCCAACCAACAAACGGCGCTGATGAATTACGCACTGGCGCAAAATGCGTCGTCGGTCTATCCGACGGCGGGCTTTGGGGCGTATGTGCAGGCCAACCCCGGCGCGTGGAGTTTTTCAATCGGATACCAGGATGCGAGCAACCTTTCCGGCCAAACCATTCGTTTGCGTAGCGCGTTTGACGGGCATTATACCGCGTTCGGCTCTGCCCAATGGAACCCCAAAGGGCGCTTTGGCGCGGGGCAGTATGGGGCGCTCGTTTATTATCAGCCGGCGGTGAGCGGGCAGGACGAGTATTCCTTTGGCGTTAGCCTGAACGCCCAACAAAATTTGGGTGAAAAATGGGCCGTTTTTGCCCGGGCCAACGGCGCAAGCGGCGCGGCAACGGCCGTCAAGCGTTCTTACGCGGTGGGCGCGGCGTGGCTCAACCCGCTGGAGCGCAACGCGCAGGACGCGCTGATTATCGGGGCCGCGTACAACCGCTTAAACGGCGGGTTTTATCCCCCCGCCCATGGGGAAGGCCCCCTGGAAATGCAATATATTTGGGGTATCGGGCGGTTTTTTACCATCACGCCGGATATTCAGTTCTACCCGAAAACGGCCTCCGGCGGGCGCAAAAGTGCCGCGGTGTTTAGCTTGCGTACGGGGATTAATTTGTAAAACCGGGTGCGTATAAGGAAAAGCGCACCTGGGGGGTAAATTAGCAGTAAAAGGAGATGAATTATGGAAAAAGACTTTGTATTGGGGACGCGCTACCCGACGTTAGCGTTTATTACCGGGGGAGCCGGGCAGGCCGCGGACGGCATCCCGCCGCAACCGTTTGAAACATTCTGTTATGACAGTGCGCTTTTACAGGCCAAAATAGAAAACTTCAACATTGTGCCTTATACGTCCGTACTGCCTAAAGAGCTTTTCGGCAATATTTTGCCGGTGGATAAAGTGGCCGCGCATTTTAAGCACGGCGCGGTACTGGAAGTAATTATGGCCGGAAACGGCGCGCGCATAGAGGACCACAAGGCCATAGCTACCGGCGTTGGCGTGTGTTGGGGTAAAGACAAAAAAGGCAATTTAGTAGGCGGGTGGGCGGCCGAATATGTGGAATATTTTGATACGCCCATTGATAACGAAATTGCCGAAGGACACGCCAAAATGTGGCTGAACAAATCCCTGCGGCACGAACTGGCTATCCGCGGGGTGGAAAAACATAGCGAGTTTCAAATCTGGCATAACTTTATAAACATTACCCAGCCTTTTGCGTATTGTTTAACGGCTATGGGGTTTTTGAACTTCCGGTATGCGGAGCCGGTATCGGGCAAATAAACCCGAGGTTTGGGGGAGGTAAAAAATATGGCAGACAAACAAAATAACGCAGGCAAGCTGGGGGTAATAGGGCTTGCGTGTATTGTGGTCAGCTCCATGGTTGGGGGAGGTGTGTTTTCCCTCCCCCAAAATATGGCGGCAGGGGCCAGCGCCGGGGCGGTTTTACTGGCCTGGCTGATTACCGGCGTGGGGATGTATTTTATTGCCAATACTTTTAGTGTGCTTTCCCGCGTGAAACCCAACCTGACGGCCGGTATTTATATGTACGCCCGGGAAGGCTTCGGCCCTTATGTGGGGTTTACAATCGGTTGGGGGTATTGGCTGTGCCAAATCTTCGGTAATGTGGGCTACGCGGTAATTACCATGGACGCCCTAAATTACTTTTTCCCCCCTTATTTTGCAGGCGGAAATAACTTGCTTTCCATTGTGTGCGGTTCCGTGCTGATATGGGGGTTCAACTGGGTGGTTTTGCGCGGGGTGCGCCAGGCCGCCATATTAAATATATTGGGGACGATTGGCAAATTGGTGCCGTTGTTGCTGTTCTGCCTGATTTTACTGTTTGTCTTTCATTTGGATAAGTTTGATTTTAACTTTTGGGGACATTTGGCAGAAAACGGCAAAAACCTGGGCTCTTTATCCGCCCAATTAAAAAGCACTATGCTCGTCACCTTGTGGGCCTTTATCGGTATAGAAGGCGCAGTGGTGCTTTCTAACCGGGCCAAAAGCCAAGCCGCCGTCAGCAAGGCCACCTTTTTAGGCTTTGTGGGGTGCTTGGTGGTGTAT
>CAKUDJ010000163.1 GCA_934644855.1 uncultured Elusimicrobiales bacterium | reverse complement strand
ATGTTAAAAACAATGGCGAATATAAAGAATTGGGCCGCCCGCGGGATGATGCCGCAGGCGAAGCCTTTGATAAAGTAGCCAAGTTGTTGGGCCTGCCGTATCCGGGCGGGCCGCAGGTATCTAAACAGGCGCTTTTGGGCCGGAGGGATGCTATCCGTTTCCCGCGCCCGATGCTATCCGGTACTTGGGATTTTTCTTTCAGCGGCATTAAAACGGCCGTCAGCTATTATTTGCGGGACCACCAAAATATCAGCGTGCCCGACGTGTGTGCCTCGTTTGAAACGGCGGTGGTTGAAACTTTAGTAGCCAAAACCCTCAAAGCCGCGCTAAAATATAAAGTACACCACATTGCGGTTGGGGGCGGTGTGGCAGGCAATACGCTGCTTAGGCAGATGATGGAACAGAAAGGACGGGAGGCCGGGTTAGACGTGCGGTTTGTGGATAGGAAGTTATCGTCCGACAATGCCGCCATGATAGCTCTGGCCGCTTATAAAAAATTAGCGCACGCAGACGCAATGGGCCAAGCCCCCCAATGGAATATAAATGTAAACCCCAATATGAAAGTGCGCTCTTGGAGATAAGCTATGATTATTTGGGTCATGCCGGATTCCGGCGCCCGCACCAAAGAAGATTATGCCTTGCTCCGCCAGTTGTTTGAAAAAGAACATCCCGGCGTGGAACTGACCGTGCGCGTGTTTACGCGTAATGCGTTGTGGCGTAAAATTTTTATGCTTAAAAACCCGGCGCCGGAAGAAGAAATACCGGATTTGGTGCAAATCCCGCACTACTGGACGGCGCTGTTAACGCGGGCCGGCGTGGCGGAAAACCTTTCTAAATTAGACCCCGGGCTTTCTTTAAGTAATGTTTTATTCCCGCTCAAACCGCATTGCTACCGCCCGGGAACGAAAGATATTCATTCCTACCCGTGGTGGTTTGATATGAGTGCGCTGCACTTCCGCGGGGACCACTTAAAAATGGTTTCCGCCCACCCGGAAGAAGAACTGGCCACTTGGGACGGCCTTTTAAGCGTGTGCGAGGCGCTCAAGCGTGCGTTTAGGGATAACCCCGGCTATTACCCCATGCAAAATAGCGATTGGCGCGGCTCGCTTTCCGTCCGGTGCGCGCTTCCGGCCGTGTGGGACCGCGGCGGGGAGGTGTTTTCGCCCGATTTGAAAACCTGTTTGATTAATACGCCGCAATTTAAGGCCGGGTTTAAGGACTACATCACCCTGGCTATTAAAGAATATATGCCCATTTTGCGCGAACGCGGCAGCTTGGGCACCATGGTTTCCGGCAAAGCCAGCATTTTAATTTCCCGCAAACAAGGGGTAGCCAGTTTTGATACCAAACGCGGCCTGCGCGTAAAAACCGTGCCGGTGCCCACTACGGGGAATGTGTATTATTCGTACTTATCCGGCATGAATTTAATAGTGAATGTGCTTTCTAAAGAAAAAGAAAACGCCTTAAAATTTATCAAGTGGTGCGCCCGGGCGGATAACCAAATCCGCTATGCGGGGCTGATGGAAGTATTCCCGGCGTTTGAAGATTCGTTTGAGCAGTTTATTTTTTCTTCCGCGCGCCGGTTGCAAACATACAGCAACATTTTGGCCTCTTCCAAAACGTTGCCCAATATTACGGTGACGGGCACGGTGATGGAAATATTAAATAAAGTGTTTGCCGTCAGCGCCACGGATATTGTGGAAGAACGCTTTACCATGGCCGGGTTGGACCGCGCCCTGGACAACGCCTGCAAAGAAATTAACCATTTGCTTTCACTCTACGAGGGATAATTTATGTTTGATAAAGAGTCTTATACGCTCTACAAATTTCACAAACAGCTCAACCAGTCCTTTCAAAACAAGCGGGAACTGTTGGAATGCGCCCTGCCGGTGTTGTTGGGTTTATTTAAGTTAAACCGCGTGTATTTTTTTGATTGGCAGCAGGACCGGGCGCTCCTTTCCCTGGAAATGATGTGCAAGAAAGAATATTGTATGGATATGCAGGAAGATATATCCGTATTAAACGAGCCCTGGTTTTTGAAGTCTTTACTGCGGGACGGCTTTGTAGTCAGTACGGATTTAAGCTACCCCGCGGCGTATGTATTGGTGCGGTGGCAAAAGCCCACCATGTCTATCCGGGGGGAAAAAATTTCAACGTATATGGCGGAAAAGGTGGGCGTGATACGCATGGAGCGCTTCCGCAAGAACCGCGTATTTACCGGGGCGGAAGAAAAACTGATAAAAGCTTTGGCGGAGGAAATATCCCACAATTTGCGCAATACGGAAATTGACCAGGCCAAAAACCAACGCTTGGCGGTATCCACGGCGCTGAATAATTTAGCCACGGTGTTTGCCTCCTCTTTGCGCTTAAACGACGGCCTGGAGCTTATTTTGCAAGGCGTTCAAAAGTATTTCCGCTTTGACCGCGTGCGCCTGTATTTGACGAATTACGACGGCACCAAAATTAAATCCATTTTAGGGGTGGATATTTCCGGCCAAGTGACTACGGAGGACGGCTCCGCCATTAAAGAGGGGGAAAAAGAACTCCTGCGCGAAGTGTTTGACTCCCCTAACACCTACACTTCCCGCAAAAGCGTTATTTATATCCCGCTAAAGGTGCAGCGCAATAAAGTAGGTTTTTTAACCTTTGATAACTTGCTTTCCAGGCGCAAAATCGGGTATTTGGATTTTATTTCCTTAAAGCAGTTTTCCAACCAAATTGCCCTGGCCATAGATAACGCCATGCTGTTTGAGCGCGTGCAGGAGCTTTCCAATTACGACGAGCTGACC
>CAKUDJ010000162.1 GCA_934644855.1 uncultured Elusimicrobiales bacterium | reverse complement strand
GGCAAGCACTTTCACGCTGGAAACATCATGAATGGCACCGGCCTTTTTCAAGGCTTCCGGGGTCACTTCCGCACCGGCGTTGAACAATTTTTCCAAGGTGCCTACGTTGACGTAGTCAAACCGTCTGGCAAAATCCTTATTGGAAAAACCGCTCTTAGGCGTGTGGCGGATAAGCGGCATCTGGCCGCCTTCTTTGCTTTCCTTGCGGGTATTACCGGAGCGGGAAGTCTGCCCTTTCATACCTTTGGTGCAGTAGTTGCCCAAGCCGGAGCCCGGGCCGATGCCCAAGCGTCTTTTGGCTTTTCTGGAGCCATGTTTAGGGAAAAGAGTATTCAAATTTACCATTTTATTTTCTCCACAAAACTATTCGGCCTTGGCAGCTTCGGCTTGCGCTTCGGCTTTCGGGGCTTCAGCCGGTTTTTCGGCTTTACCGCGCAATACTGCAACGGTTTCTTTGTTCTTCAGCATTTTCAAGGCTTCCATCGTGGCGTAAACCAGGTTGCACGGGTTGGTGCTGCCCAGGCTTTTGGCCAAGACGTCTTTGATGCCGGCGGCTTCAAACAACAAGCGCACACCCGCACCGGCGATTACACCGGTACCGGGGGCGGCCGGTTTCATCCAAACGGATGCCGCGCCGAATTTGCCGATAACTTCATGCGGAATGGTTTCGCCCACAATCGGAAACGTAATCATGTGTTTGCGGGCGTGGGATTCCGCTTTAGCAATGGCCAACTGCACTTGGTTTGCTTTACCAATGGCCACGCCTACTTTGCCGGAGCCGTTGCCCACCACTACCAGCGCGCGGAAACCAAAACGTTTACCGCCTTTTACCACTTTAGCCGTGCGGGCTACGTGGATAACCGTGGATTTACCTTCCAACGCCGGTCTGGCTTTTTGAAACTCGGCTCTTTTGCCTTTCGCTTCTTTTCTGTTTTCGCTCTTCAGCGTTTCGTTAGACATTAAATTCACCTTAATATTAGAATTTCAAGCCTGCTTCTCTGGCGGAATCAGCAAGCGCTTTAATTCTGCCGTGATAGACTCTGCCGCCGCGGTCAAACATCACTTCGGTGATGCCTTTTTCCAAAGCTTTTTTGGCAATTACGGCGCCCAAGGCTTTGGCGGCTTCAATGCTTTTGCCGGAAGCTTCATATTTACCTTCCAATTCGGCAGACAAGGTGGTAGCGGATACTAACGTGCTATGGGTCTTGTCGTCAATGATTTGGGCATAAATATATTTCAAGCTTCTGTAAACGGACAGGCGGGGTCTGTGCGCACCGGTGGCTAACAGATGCCCACGGCTTCTGTCTTTTCTGTATTGGTATCTTTCCTGTTTAGTAGCCATAATTATTTGCCTCCCGCAGCAGTCTTACCGGCTTTGCGAACAATGTGTTCACCTTGGTATTTAATACCGCTGCCTTTGTAGGGTTCCGGAGGTCTGATTCTTCTGATTTTGGCCGCAAAATCGCCCACGAGGAACTTGTTGCTGCCTTTGATGGACAGGGCGCCCGTTTTGCCGTCCACCGTCACGGTCAAACCTTGCGGAATGTCCAAATTGACGGGGTGGGAGAAGCCCAATTCCATGTTCAATTTCGTGCCGGCCACGTTGGCGCGGTAGCCCAAGCCGTTAATTTCCAGCACTTTGGTAAAACCGTTCGTCACGCCTTCAATAATGTTGAAGACGTTGGCGCGGGTGGTGCCGTGAATGGCGTTAAGCTGTTTTTCTTTCCCTTCCGGGATAGAAAAAGAAAGCACGTTATCTTTGAAGCTGATGGTGACATCCGCCGGGCAGGTGTACGAAAGCGTGCCCAACGCGCCGGTGGCCGTCACTACTTGGCCGTTGACTTCCACTTTGGTTTTAGCGGGAATGTTGATGATTTTTTTACCAATTCTGCTCATATTCCCCCCTTACCAAACCTGGCACAACAATTCGCCACCCATCTTGGCGGCTTTGGCCTGGCTGTCGGTCATAATGCCTTTAGAAGTAGACAAAATGGTAATGCCAAACGCACCGCGTACTTTGGGGATATTGTTGTAAGCACTATATACCCGTTGACCCGGTTTGGATACTCTTCTGAGCCCTTGGATTACGCATTCGTTTTCAGGCGTGTATTTTAAGAAAACTCTTACCACACCGCCCTTGGTTTCGTTATGCACGGCTTTGAAATTGGCAATATAGCCTTCTTCTTTCAAAACGCGGGCAATTTCCGTTTTAATCTTAGAAAAAGGGATATCCACTTTTTCTTTCTTTTTCATGTTGGCGTTTCTTATTCTGGTTAAGAAATCTGCGATTGGATCCATGTGTATAGGCTGCTCTTCCAAAACACTTTCCGCTTAGCGGAGTTAATCCGGTTGAGCGCCTCCTCCTGTAAATTTTACCAGCTTGATTCTCTAAGACCCGGGATTAAACCCTGGTGTGCCATTTTTCTCAGGCAGATACGGCAAAGACCGAAATCGCGATAATAACCTCTCGCGCGGCCGCAAATCTGGCATCTGTTATGATACCGGACAGCGAACTTTTGGTCTTTGGCCATTTTTGCAACCCATGCTTTGGTAGCCATAAAGTTTTTGCTCCTTATTTAGCCGCCGCTTTGCGGAAAGGCATACCCATATAATTCATGAGCAGGCGGCCGGCGTCGTCGTTCTTGGCCGTGGTGACGAACGTAATGTTCATACCATGGGCTTTGGGCGATTTTTCCACGTCAATTTCCGGGAAAATATAGTGTTCTTTAATACCCAGGTTCAAGTTGCCTTTACCGTCAAAGGCTTTATCGTTAAAGCCTTGGAAGTCGCGGATGC
>CAKUDJ010000161.1 GCA_934644855.1 uncultured Elusimicrobiales bacterium | reverse complement strand
TTGATGCCCCGCGCGCTTTATCGGCCCCCAACGCGGCTACCGGGATATTAAAGGCCGTGGCGTTTGAAATTTTATGGCTTAAAAACAAACGGCATTTTTACCGGAGTATTTCCCAGGAAGACGAAAACCGCCTGCAAGTGTTGCAGGGGCGCTACGGGGCCTCTATTGCGGCGGCGGGCGGCGTGGTGGCCTAAATGATAAAAGTTTCCGATTTTATTGCCAAATACCTCAAAGAACAATACGGCGTAAACTGCGTGTTTATGGTCTCCGGCGGCGGAGCTATGCACTTAAACGACAGTTTCGGCCGGTTTATCCCTTATGTATGTTGCCACCACGAGCAAGCCTGTGCCATAGCGGCCGAGGGTTATGCGCGCGTAAACCAACGCTTAGGCGTGGTAAACGTGACTACCGGCCCGGGCGGGCTCAACTGCCTAAACGGCGTTTTCGGACAATGGACGGACAGCGTGCCGGTGCTTTATGTGTCCGGCCAGGTTAAACGCGCCACCACGCTGGCCGCCTGTCCGCAAATTCCCTTGCGGCAGTTGGGCGACCAAGAGGTAGATATTGTGCGTGTGGTGCGCCCGCTAACCAAATACGCGGTCAGTTTAACCCAGCCCGAACAAGTGCGTTATGAACTGGAAAAAGCGGTGTATTTGGCCACCCATGGGCGTATGGGGCCCGTATGGTTGGATGTACCGTTAGACGTGCAGGCCGCCCAAGTGGACGAAACCGCGTTGCCGGGCTTTACGGCGCCGTTGGAAACTCCGGCGGATTTAACGGCCCCTATCCGGGAACTTAAAACCCTGCTGATGTCCGCGCGCCGCCCGCTGATAGTAGCCGGGCACGGTATCCGCCTGGCGGGGGGAATACAGGAATTTTTGACTTTACTGGGGCGGTGGCGGGTGCCGGTTGTCACCACCATGAACGGCTTTGACACCGTGGCGCAGGATAACCCCCAATTTATTGCGCGCATCGGCACGGTGGCCAACCGGGCGGGCAATTTTGCCCTGCAAAATGCCGATTTGGTACTGACTATCGGTTCGCGCAACAACATCCGCCAAGTGAGTTATAACTGGGAAAATTTTGCCAAAAACGCCAAGTTGGTCTGCGTGGATATAGACGGCGCGGAACTGGATAAACCCACCTTAAAACCGGCCCTTAAAATACAGGCGGATGCGCGCGACTTTTTGCGTGCCCTGCTTGCCGAGCCGTGGACGGTGCAAACCGAAAAATGGCTTGCCTGGTGCAAAAATTTACAACAAAAATATCCGCCGGTCACCGAGGCCCCCCGCGCGGGCGGCCCCTTGGAGGCGTATGCGTTTACCGATTTATTGATTCGCCAATTTTCCAACCGGGAAGTAGTGGTTTGCGGCAACGGAACGGCCTTTTTGGTGCCCTTTCAGGTGGGGCGCGTAAAACAGGGCCAACGCTATATTTGGAACTCCGGGGATGCTTCTATGGGGTACGATTTACCCGCCGCCATCGGCGCGTGCCTGGCCAACGGACACCAACGCACCGTGTGCCTGGCCGGGGACGGCAGTATTATGATGAATTTACAGGAATTGCAAACGGTGGTGCATTACCATTTGCCGCTTAAAATTTTTATTTTGAATAACGGCGGCTATGTTTCTATCCAACAAACGCAAAAGAATTTTTTTAACGGCCGTATGAGCGGCTGTACGCCGCAAAGCGGGGTGAGCCTGCCGGATTTTATCCAGGTGGCCCGGGCGTTCGGCTTGCCGGCGGAGCGCATTAGCACCGGGGAAAACTTGCCGGAAAAACTGCGCCGTATTTTGGCGGCACCGGGCCCGGTTGTGTGCGAAGTGATGTTGACCCCCGGCTACATTTTTGCGCCCAAATTATCCGCGCGCAAACTGCCCGACGGCAGTATGGTCAGCCCGTCTTTGGAAGATTTGTTCCCGTTTTTGGACCGCCGCGAACTGGCGGAAAATATGCGTATTAGCGGGGGAGTAAAAAACAATGAGTAAAAAGAAAATTTCTATCATTTCCAGCGCCTATAACGAGGAAACCAATATTCCGTTGCTCTATGCACAGGTAAAAGAGCAAATGCAAAAATTATCCGCCAAATATGACTATGAACAACTGGTGCTGGATAACGCCTCCCAAGACGGAACGCTTCGCGTCTTGCGCGAAATTGCCGCCCAAGACCCCCATTTTAAGGTAATTGCCAACGCCCGCAACTTCGGGCATATCCGTTCGCCCTATTACGGCATTTTACAATGCGGGGGGGACGCGGTTATTTATATGGCGTCCGACTTGCAAGACCCGCCGGCGGTACTCCCGCAGCTGATTCAAAAATGGGAAGAAGGCTATAAAGTGGTGTTGGGGCAAAAAACGCAGAGTAAGGAATCCCCTTTGTTTTTTATGGTGCGGAAATTTTATTATTGGCTGTTAAATTTAGTGAACGACTCCGGCACCGATTTGCCCGCAAATTGTACGGGTTTTGGGTTATACGATAAATGCGTGGTGGACGAACTGCGCAAATTGAACGAGCCGTACCCGTATTTGCGTGGCCTGGTGTGCGAGCTGGGCTATGCGCGCGCGTTAGTGCCGTTTGTGCAGCCGGTGCGGGAGCGCGGGTTTACCAAAAATAATTTTTATACCCTTTATGATAACGCCATGATTGGTTTTACCAACCATACCAAAGTGCCGCTTCGTTTGGCGGCGCTGGGCGGCTTTGTGTTGGGGGGAATCAGCCTGCTTTTGGCGCTGATTTATTTGGTATTAAAACTGCTTTTTTGGGATAAATTCCCCATGGGCACTGCCCCTATTTTGCTGTCTGTATTGTTATTTTCCTCTGTG
>CAKUDJ010000160.1 GCA_934644855.1 uncultured Elusimicrobiales bacterium | reverse complement strand
GCACAGGGCCAACAGGGCTTGCAACAGGGACAGCACCCCCACCATGCGTTCCCCCCACAAAATAAATACTACTTGCGCCACATATAAAATAAAAAAGCCTAAATGTAAGCGAAATAAAAGCCCGCCGGAACGCACATCCCCGGCCAACAAAAATGTGTTTACCAAAGCCCCGAACAGGCAGAAGATTAAAACAAACTTCAGCCAGGGGTTTAAGTTCAAAAAAGCATCTTTTAATTTGTGCATAATTACCGTTTTAAGGCCAACGAGTCTTTTTCCTGCCGGGCGTCCGACGCCTGACGAATGAGCCCGTCCAAAATATCCGTATACACGTGTCCGCTGGCTTCAAAAAGCTGCGGGAAAAGGCTGGTTTCGCTCATGCCGGGCAGGGTGTTAATTTCGGAAAAATAATACTTGCCGTCTTTAGCGAGCAAAAAATCCACCCGGGCCAAACCGCTACCGCGTAAGGCCGTAAATACGGTTTGGGCATCTTTCTTCATAGCCGCTTGGGTATCGGCCGGAATTTCCGCCGGCACGCGGGTTTCGCACCCGCCTTGCACCAGGTATTTGGCTTCATAATCAAAAAATTCATGGGTGAGCATTTTTAGCTCTCCGCAGGCGGAAGACTCCACCGCACTCCCCCGGCCGTACAACGCGCAGAAAATTTCGCGGGCGCGGTCCACGCCTTTTTCCACCATAATCCGGGTGTCAAATTCCAAGGCAAAGGCTACGGCTTTGTGCAGTTGCGCGCCGTCCGTCGCCTTGCTCACGCCGACGGAGGAGCCCAAGCACAACGGTTTAACAAACACCGGGTAGCCCTGTTGGGCGGCCCAGGCTTCCAACTCGGCCTTGTCATAATCTTGCGCGCGGGTTAAAATGCGGTACGGCAAGGTGGGCACCCCGTAATGCGCCGCCACCAATTTGGCAATTTCTTTATCCATGCCCATAGCGGAGGCCAACACGTTGCACCCCACATAGGGCACGTCCATACTTTCCAAAAGGCCTTGCACCACGCCGTCTTCCCCGTTAGAGCCGTGCAGCACCGGGAAAACCGCATCCACTTTCCATTGGCGGGAACCGTCCAACGCGGCAAAATGCGCGTCCGGGCGGATAACCGGCGTAATGGGGGCATCTTGCGGGGTTTGCTCGCTGCACGCTTTTTGCAAGAACCAACGGCCGCAACGGCTGATAAAAATGGGATAAACGGTATATTTTTCCGGCTGGGCGCTTAGCAAACGGCACACGGTTTGCGCACTATGTACGGAAACTTCATGCTCGGTAGATTTTCCGCCGTACAACACGGCTACTTTCAAAACTTGCATACTAAAAACTCCTTATAAAAAGCCTGACTTATCATCAGGCTTTTATACAAAAAACGGTTATTTGTCTTCCCGGAAGATAGACCATTTCATACGGCCTATAAAGGTATCTGTCTTTTCCAAAAAGTCCTCGCCCGGGCCAAAATCATCTTGCGCCATGGGTTTAGCCACTTTAATTTCCGGCAGGTCTTCTTCGCTGCGCACTTTGGGTTTTAAGGTATCTTTTACTTCTACCGGGGTTTCATTTAACGGCACCGCCGGGGCCGCCGGGTGGGCCGGGAGCGGTTTTTTGGGCAGTTGCACAACGGGGGCCGCCGGAGCTTCCTGCTTTGGGGCCGGTTGGGTACGCAACGTTTTGTTTTCCCGGGCCAAGGTTTCTTTTTCCTGCTCCAATTCCCCTTTTTGTTTTACCAGTAAATCTTTTTCTTGCACCAAGGTTTGCTTTTGGTGTTCCAACAAGTCGCGTTCTTTGGCCCAGTTTTCTTTTTGGCGGAACAAAGAATCTTTTTCGCGCGCCAGAGCCGTTTGTTCCTGTAACAGGGCCTCGTTGGCTTGGTTTAATTCCTGCGTTTTGCGGGCCAATTCTTCGTTTACGCTGGCCAAAGCGGCTTGGTTTTTAAGTAAAGCTTCGTTATTTTTGCTTAGCGCATCCGCACGGAGGGCCAAATCCGCATTCGCCGTCTGCAAGGCGGTGCGTTCGTCCGTCAGGTGGGCGTTTTCGGCCGTCAACACCTCAATTTTGTGTTTGAGTTCCCCAATAACGGCATCATTGCGGTTGATTTTTTCTAACAGTTCCTTAAAATTGGCTTCCAAGGTTTGTTTTTCTTTCAAAACGCTGTCCATGCGCTGCTGCACATCAGCCAGTTTAACACCCAACGCATCGCGTTCTTCTTCCAACCGTTGGATGCGCGAGCCGAAAATAGAAAGTTGTTTTCTGGAAGAATCCGCATGGGCCGCTTCCATACCGGCCATAGAGGCGCGCAAGTCTTCCAACTCTTTGGTTTTGGCTTCGTACAGGGCGGTAATTTCTGCTTTTTCGTTAGCGATATTGTGTAATTTTAAGTTTTCCGCCTTTAAGGATTCAATTTCCTCCACTTGTTTCATACACACGTTGGAAATTTCATGCAGTTGGGTTTCCAAACTGCTTACCTTTTGTTGGTATTGTTGTTTGACGGAAATAATGCGGCCTTCAAAATCAAACGATTTGAAGCGCTCCTCGGCGGCGGTTAATTGTTCGCGCAAAGAAAGGATTTCTTTGGCTTGCTCGGCCGATTTTTTGAGCGCTTCTATTTTTTCCTGCTGGACTTTTTTAATTTCACGGTCCAACGCGCTGTTGACGGCTTTTAATTGGGAGGCCTTTTGGTGCAAGCTGCTAATCAAGCGTTCTTTTTCTTCCCGTTCCTGGCGGGCTTTTTCGTCCGCCCGGGAAGAAATTTCTTGCACTTGTGCAGGCACAAAAGCCGGGGCTTTATCGTCAAACCCGCGGTTTACTTCCGGCGCACGGTCTAACCCCAACACCCGCAC
>CAKUDJ010000159.1 GCA_934644855.1 uncultured Elusimicrobiales bacterium | reverse complement strand
GTTCATACCATGGGCTTTGGGCGATTTTTCCACGTCAATTTCCGGGAAAATATAATGTTCTTTAATACCCAGGTTCAAGTTGCCTTTACCGTCAAAGGCTTTATCGTTAAAGCCTTGGAAGTCGCGGATGCGCGGGCAAGCAATGGTAATAAAGCGTTCCAAAAATTCATACATACGGGCGCCGCGCAAGGTCACGCGTACACCAATAGGCATACCTTCTCTCAATTTGAAGTTAGAGATAGATTTTTTGGCTTTTCTTACTTGCGCCGCTTGGCCGGCGATGGCGGTTAAGTCTTCGCGGGCCACGTCTAACGCTTTCACGTCTTCACGGGCTTCTTTTACACCAATGTTGATGACGATTTTTTCCAGCTTGGGTACGGCCATGGGGCTTTTTTGGCCCATGTCTTTCAGTAAAGCAGGCAGTACTTTTTCCTTATACATTTTCTGCAGTCTGGGCTGGTAATCTGCCGGAACGTTCACAGTTTTTTTCGTTTCTTTAGTCATTTTAACTTTACCTAGATTAAATGATAGGCTGATTGCACTTGCGGCACACACGCACTTTTTTGCCGTCGCCCGTCACTTCAATTTTGGGGGTCATGGCTTTTTTGCATTTGCTGCACACAATCGCTACGTTGGAAGCGTCCAGCGGAGCTTCCATCTTGTTGATGCCGCCTTGTTTGTTTTGGGAAGGCTTCACGTGTTTGGAAATCATATTCACCCCCACCACTACTACTTTGTTTTTGGTCGGGTTGACAGATTTCACTTCGCCTTTCTTGCCTTTGTCCTTGCCGGACAAAACCAACACAGTATCTTTTTTCTTAATAATCATACTATACTACCTCGGGGGCCAGCGAAATGATTTTCAGGAAGTTCTTTTCCCGAAGTTCTCTCGCAATAGGGCCGAACACACGCGTACCTTTGGGTTCGCCATTATCGTTAATGATGCAAACAGCGTTGTCATCAAAGCGGATATAGGAACCGTCTTTGCGTCTTTTTTCGCGGGCTACGCGTACTACTACTGCGCGCACCACGTCGCCTTTTTTAATGGCGGAAGTAGGGATTGCATCTCTGACGGAGCACATCACAACGTCTCCCAAAGTTGCAATATCCCGGTGGTGGCCACCGCGCACCTTAAAGCACTGGACTTTGCGGGCGCCCGAGTTATCGGCCACGTTAAGAATGCTTCTGAGTTGAATCATAGTTTAATAACTCCGTAGTTTATAAAAACTAAGCTCTGGCTTTTTCCACAATTTTGGAAACGCGCCATTTGGTCGTTTTGGACACGGGGCGAGTGCTCATAATTTCCACTTTATCCCCTATTTTGCTCTCGTTGCCTTCATCATGCGCATGAAACTTGGCGGCTCTTTTCAGCGTTTTGCTGTATAAGCCGGTGCGCACTAAGCGTTCCACCAATACGGTGCGGGTTTTGTCCATTTTATCAGACACTACCACACCGGTGAGAACTTTTCTCTGTCCACGGGATTCTTGTTTTTCCATATCTTAAAACCTCTAGTTCTGCTCTTTCTTCTGGTTAATCAAAGTCTGCAGAAGAGCAATCTCGCGTCTTACAGCCCGGATTTCCATCGGGTTGGCGATGGGGGTGGTGCTGTGTTTGAAAAGAAGGTTGAATTTCTTTTCTTGGGCTTTGCCGAGCGCTTCGTTCAGTTCGGCCAAGGTCTTTTGTTTCAAAGCTTCTTTTTCGTTCGTTTTCATACTATCTTCTCGTCACCAGTTTAGTTCTGATAGGCAGTTTGTCGGCGGCCAGTCTCATAGCTTGTTTGGTATCTTCCAGCGTGGCGCCTTCCAATTCAAACAAAACTCTGCCGGGCTTTACGACACATACCCAATGGTCCGGAGCACCTTTACCTTTACCCATACGGGTTTCAGCCGGGTGTTTGGTGATGGCTTTATCCGGGAAAATGCGAATCCAGAGTTTACCTTTTTTCTTGATGAATCTGGACAGCGTAATACGGGCAGATTCAATCTGCCGGGCGGTGATCCATTTGGGTTCTAACGCTTTGAGCCCATATTCACCGAACACAACCTCGGCGCCTCTTTTGGCATTGCCTTTAATGCGGGGGGCGCTAAACGGTTTGCGATATTTTACTCTTTTAGGCATTAACATAAGTAAATTCCTCTATTTAGCTTCCTTGGCCGGGGCAACGACTTCCGTGACGCCTTCGGCGGAACCGCTTTCCATATCTCTATGTTTTTTCAGTTCCTGCATAATTTCTTTGGGAGATTTGGCAAAGTGCGTTCTTTTGAAAATCCACACTTTAATACCAATCTTACCACTGATGGTGGACGCTTCGGTAAAACCGTAGTCAATGTCCGCGCACACGGTGTGCAGCGGCACGCGGCCTTCGCGTTTCCATTCCGTGCGGGCAATTTCAGCACCGCCCAAGCGGCCGGATACCATAATTTTGATACCCAACGCTTTGCCGGAAAGGGCTTTTTCAATCGCTTTTTTCATAGCGGCGCCGTAGTGGGCGCGTTTTTCAAGCTGCATAGCGATAGATTGGGCCACCAGTTGAGCATCCGTTTCCGGGCTCTTAATTTCAATGACGTTCACAAAGGTTTTGCTGCCGGTAAGGGCTTCAATTTCTTTGCGCAGGGCTTCAATGTCGGCACCTTTTTTGCCAATCACCACGCCCGGGCGGGCGGTGTGAATGTTCAAGCGCAAGAAAGCGCCGGCACGTTCAATGCCTACATAGCTTACGGCCGCCATTTTGAATTTGTCATCTACAATTTTGCGAATCTGGAAATCTTCCATGATTAACGCCGGCATATTCTTGGGGGCGAACCAGCGGGAACGCCAATCCTGAATATAGCCCAGTCTAATGG
>CAKUDJ010000158.1 GCA_934644855.1 uncultured Elusimicrobiales bacterium | reverse complement strand
CACATAATCAGCGTGACGAACGGCGTGGCCAGTTTGGCTTGGCGGGCCGTTTCGGCCTCGTAATAGGCCAAGCCGCTTTGCTTAAAAAAGCGGATTCTTTTGCTCAAATCGCGTATGCTTAACAGTTTGCTTTCCGTGCGGTTGACGGACATATCCGCCGGGTCCGTGGAAACGGGGGAATCGGCTAAATCAAAATGTTCTTCCTGCGTGTCCATTTTGTCTACAAAAGTGCGTTTGGTGCCGTTTTGGAATATCCACGCGCGGCGGGTTTCGTCCCAGGTCATGGAATCCGCCACGATTTGGGTGGAAATGTTCCAAACGCTGTCGTAGGTATCCAGGGATATTTCTTCCATTTTCCCGGCCGATAAATCCACTTTTTTGGCATAGAGCATTTGGCGGGGGGAAATTTTCATGGCCACGTCATATTCCGTTTGCAGGTTAAATCCTGCCTGCGGTTTTATTTTGGTGTAGTAAATGGTTTCCGCCTTGATGTTTAAGGGGGGGACAATAAATTCCTGCATGAGCATAGTTAGGCCCGTCACCAGTAAAATGCAAACCACTACGGGGATAAATAATTGTTTTGGGGAAAACCCGCCCGCCACGCACGCGGTCCACTCCCCGTTGGCCACCATTTCCGAAATGACGGATATAGCCCCCAATAAGCACGCCACCGGCATAATGGTAGCCAACCAGTTGGGGAAGGTGGCCAGGGAATAACTTAACACGGCCCCCAAGGTGGAATAGCCGTTATTGAGGGTTTTTAATTTTTCAAAAGTATCCCCCAATACCACCAGGGCGGCAAAAACGCCCAGGGCAAATAAAAACGGCCCCCAAAACTTCCGGGCGATATAAAAATAGATGCGCGGCATTAGATATTAAGCCTCTTTTTCCATAAATATTGGGCCACAAACACACCCACAAAAAACGGCAAACACGGGGCCACGTAGGAAAGGCCCGCATATTTTTTGCCCAAGCTCAGCCCCAACGTCATTAATAAATAAAACGCAAAAATGATAACTACGCTAAACAGCATCCCCCACCCTTTGTTGGTGCGCTTGCCGAGTGAGAACCCCAACGGGCAACTGATAAATAACATTAAGATAGGGGATAACGCAAGCACGTTGCGCACGCTGATTTCGGTGCGGTATTCGTTGACGGTTTCTTTGGGCAGCGTGCCCGCCTGTATACGGCGCAACAGTTTGGTGGTGGTCTGTTCGGACACCCGCTGTTTGCGGCGGTGGGCCCTGGTTAAAGAAATGCTCATGGTGTAGTTGTCAAAATTAGCCGCAATGATGGAGGCGGAGTCTTTGGCGTCAATGCGCTGCATTTGCCCGTCCGTCAGTTGCAGGCCGATGGCGGTATCCGTCAGTACAATTTTGCCGGTAGCGGCGTTTACTTTGGTGCTTAATGCGCCGTTATCCCCTTTTTTAATTAAGTGGATTTGGCGTGCTTCGCCGCTTTTTTCGTCTAAATTTTCCAAATACAAATCCCATTCCCCCAGGTTTAAGAATGTTTTGGGTTCTAAGGTCACTTTGGTAATTTTACTGCGGGCTTCGTCGCGGCGGTCCAGAAATTTTTTATAACTGCGCGGGCTGAGCCAGTTGCCCGTGACCACCAATATTACGGAGAGCCCCACCGCACACGCCAATAGCGGGCGGACGATTTCCTTAAACGAAAACCCCGCCGCGCGCAAAGCTATCAGCTCGCCGTGTTCGCTCATATTGGTTAGCGTCAGCAGGACCGCTATTTGAAAGGCCATGGGCGCGCTTAAACAAAATACATCCGGCAGAATGTTAAGCAGGGAAGACACAATCCACCCGAACCCGGTGCCGTAGGCCATAGCCATATTCAGCACGCGGATAAAGTGGTTCATAAAAATAACCAAGGTTAAAATGCCCACTACTGCCACAAAAAACGTGAGCAGGCTTTTGGCAATGTATTTTGTAAAAATACTGATACGCATATTTACATTTTAACAAATATCCTTTGCGTTCGGGGGAATATGGGCCTTTTGGCCCCGGTGGGTATGGGCCTAAAGACTCTGTTTTATCAACGGATTTATTTGTCTGTTCGTTTTTTTAACGCCGGCTTGCTATGCAAACGGCGGCAAAGCTTTGAGTGTCCTCAAGCGGTTTGGGAAGATGGCCGGGGCTTCGGTGGCGCGCGTTCAAAAGCGGGCCTTGAGCCAGGTGGATAAAGTGCGCGTCATGCGTGCCCAAAAAGCCTATGCCCAACGCCAGGTGTTTACTAAAATGCCCAATGCGCTAGTACAGGTTGTCAGCGCGAAGACGGGCGGCTTGCGCTCTACGGGGTTTATATTGGAAGATTTCCAGGGCGCCCGCTCCCGCTTATGGGCGGTGGTGCCGTATCATGTGGGGGGCGGTAAAGGCAAGCCTATCCGCCTGCGTTTGTTGGATGCGGCCGGAAAATCCCACGATTATGATTTGAAAATTGCCTCCGGCGGCGGTTGGGGGCCGAATGCGATTGATGTTTCTTTAGTGCGCCTGCCGGACGCCTTGGCCGGGAAAGTGACACCGCTGCGGTTGGCTCCGCAAGCGGCGCTGCCGGGGATGAACGCTTATTCCTTCGGATATACGATATTTAATAAACAGCAGGAAAAACCTACCGCTTTGATGCGCCATATTTTTGATGTGACCGGCTTTAGAATTATGGGGGATTACCGCTTTATAGAAGACCCCAGCGGTTTTTGCGGTTCCCCGGTTATGAACCAGGAAGGGTATGTATTGGGGGTTCATAGCGGTTCCCTCGGTGTAAAAAGCTCTATGGCAGTCACGGCGGACGGTATCCGTCAGCTGATTCGCGCTTATGACGCGGGCCGGGTCACGC
>CAKUDJ010000157.1 GCA_934644855.1 uncultured Elusimicrobiales bacterium | reverse complement strand
GTATGGTGGTGGATATATTCGGCGCGCTGACGGAAAAGGCGGATACGCGCCAATGGTTTACGCTCCCGGCGCAGGTGCGGCTTTCCCGCCTCTTTTTGCCGGAAGGAACCCACCAAATCCGCCTGCTATTGCAAGACGGAAATGGTAATATAATAGGAGAACACGATTTTGGTGCCGTGCGGGTAAAAGCCGGGCAACGGGTCTTTTTGCAATACCGTACGGCCCAATAAAGGGGAACTGATATGAAAAAATGGTTTGCTTTAAGTGCGGCGGTGCTTGTGGCCGCCTGCGCGCATATTAATAAAAATACGGTTAATTACCAGACTTCTTTATTTGACCAAACCCGCTATTATGTGGTAGCCGGGAACGGCCCGGACAAAGAGTCCGCCAAAGCGGCGGCGTTGGCTAATATGCGCTCTGCCATGCAAAACGGTGCGCCGGATGCCGCGCAACTGGCGGTGCTTGCAGATATTTTAGCCAATGCAAAAACGGAAAAAGTATGGAAGGAAAAGGGTACTAAACCAACTAATTATTTTGCCTTGGCGGTGTTGGACCGGGCGTTGGCTGAGGGAATGCTGACCCCCAAAATGGATGCGTTGGACGCCAAGTTGGCCGGATTTACCAAAAAATTAAATGCCGGTCCGGAGCCGTTTGCCGCATTCAAAATGGCGCTTTATATGCAGCCGTTGGTACAGGAACGCAACGCGTACCAGGATTTGTATGCTTTTATCAATGCCCATCAGGAAGGGTATAAAGCGGATGAATTTGCCGCCTATAAAGCTGCCTTGAAAAATGCGATGGGCTCTGTAAAGGTGTCTATCCAAACCCAAGGGCCGCAGCATTTGGTGCTTTCTACGCTGATTACAGACGCGCTGAACCGGTTGGGGTTGGGCGTGGCGGATGAAAATGCTGCCGATGCGCCGCTTGTGGTGCGGGTGGAAACTACCGTGGATGGGTACGAATCCGAAAAAGTAAAAGGGTTGGAGTGGTGCTCCAGCGGGGCTTCCGTAAGTATGGTGGATAAAACATTAGGGGTCACTTTTGCGCGCTTTCACGTGCAGGACCGTGCGGGCACTTCGCGCGCGGCGGATTCTTTGCGGCGCAGTATGCAAGGGGTGGGGGAAAAAGCCGCCCAACAAATTTCGCAAAGAATGTTGACGTATTTGAAAATAAGATAGGAGAACACAAATGAAAAAATATTGGATATTAGCCTTATTGTTAGTGCCGTGCCTGTTGGGCGCACAAGCGGTGGATAATGCTGCCGCGCAAGCGGACCCTGCCGAACGCAACAAAATGTTGTATTCGTTGGGTTTTTTGTTGGGGGATAGCCTGAAAAAAGAATTGATTTTGGATAATGAAGACGACTACAAAGCGCTCTCCCAGGGGATGCGTGACAGTTTGCTTAATAAAAAATCGCAAACTGATTTGTCTGCCTATAAGACCCAAATTATTGAAAAATACCGTCACGATGCCGAAGTCATCAACCAAAAACGCCAAGCGCTTCAGCAGGAATATATGGAAAATTTTGCCAAAGAAAAAGGCGTCAAAAAGTTGGATAACGGTGCCATGATTAAGCTTTCCCGTGCGGGTAAAGGCAAAGCCCCCAAGGCGGATGCTACCGTAAAAGTAAATTACGAAGGCACCCTGATTGACGGAACGAAATTTGACAGTTCTTACGACCGCGGGGAAGCCGCCAGTTTTGCTTTGACGGACGTGGTGCCTTGTTGGACGAAAGCCATTCAAGCCATGAAGCCCGGCGCCAAAGCCAAAATTGTATGCCCGGCGGATACCGCTTACGGCAACCGCCCGTTGGGGCCTATCCCGCCGAACTCCACGTTGGTTTTTACGGTGGAATTGTTGGAAGTTTTATAAAAAAGAATGTCTAAGACCAGTTATTTTTTAATTGGAATTATGGTGGCCGTGACGGTGCTTATGGGGGCACTGCACGGCTACCGTGCTTTTACGCAGTACCGGGAACGCCGGGCGGAATTGGCGGCGCCCACCTTTCAAGAGGTGCCGGTTTCTATGGCGGCCCCGCAGGCGGATTTTACCCCGCCGCCCATACGGTATGCGCCGGAAAACAACCAGGATGTATTTTTGGAAGACGCTTCCCTATCCCCCGAACAAGAGGCCGAGCAGGCAGACTTAACCGTGCGCTCCATTTTGGCCGATTATGCCAAAGACCCGGTTATGCAGCAATTCAACCGGGACCTTTCTTCCTCTACGCAAGGGCAGGCAACGGGCCTGGCGGATTTAAGCGGCCCCAAGCTGCAGGATTTGATGCAAGCCCATCCGCAAGTGGCGCAGGTAGTTCAAAAATATATGAAAAACCCGGATTTTTCCGCCGCCGTGGAGCAAATTTTCAGTAATCCCCAGTATGTGCAAAGCGTGCGCGTTTTACAAGGGGAAACACGGGCTCCCGCCGCTGCTGCCGCACCCGCCCGCCAATAAAAATTTTAACCAAGTGCCCAAAATATTGTATTCTATCTACATAGGAGGCTCTAACGTGTTAAAAATATTTGGTAAAGCCGCCGTACTGGTTTTTATTATTTTAAGTATTTATTTTATTGTGAATCCAAGCGCGTGTTCTAACCTGCTTGACGGGCGTGTGGTAAACACCCCCCGGAGTGAAAACCCGCAGATTCATCCTTCCATGCCGCCCGCCCGCGGGGATGTGCTGCTCCCGGCCGGAGATATGCCGGAAGCCGGGGTTAAAACGGGTCCTGTGCAGGGCGTGACGGATACAAATTCCCTGCTTGAAGAAGCAGCCACCACCGCGGAAGAAGATTCCGCCGCGCCGGAAACAGACGCGCAGGCGGCCTATTCCCAAGAGGATATTGATTATGCCGTTGCCAGCCGCTATGT
>CAKUDJ010000156.1 GCA_934644855.1 uncultured Elusimicrobiales bacterium | reverse complement strand
CGGCAGTAGTAGAAAAACTCCACTTTAACCGCACCGTTCATTTGGATAAAGAGGACCAATTCGGCTATACGCCCGTATTTGCCGCCGCCCTGAAAGGGGATGTGCGCGCTCTGGCTTTTTTGCAGCGGGTGGCCCCGGACGGAGCATATCTGTTAAAAACCGGGAAAGACGGCAACAATGTGTTTCATATCGCGCGTGACAAACAAACGTTCCAAGCGTTGATGCGCTCTTTGCGCAAATTTTATCCGCAAGACTATCAAGCCCGCTTTCAAGAATTGCTTTCTCAAAAAAACAACTTAAAAGAAACACCGTTGCGCGCCCAATTAAATTACGGCAAAACGGACGTTTTTTTGAAGTATTTTCCGCAAACGCCGCAGTTTGAACAGCTGCTCCGCGTACAGGAAAAAATAAACCAAGGCGGGTTGGTGGCGGTTTCTGCGGAATATGAAAAAAATGCGGCGGTGGAATCCAGCAAAGATTTAAGCGGCTTAACCCCGGCGGCCTTTGCCAAGCGCAACTTAAACCGCCCCGGCATGGCGGAAGTGGATGCCTTTTTTACGCACTATTTACCCTTTTTATAATTGCATTCCAAATGATTAAAAGCGCCCGCGGACGGAACATCCGCGGGCGTTGGTATTTATAAAGCAACCGTTTTAACCTAAAAACTTAATGGAGTTAGGCAAAATAACGTCTTCCATCACGGACAAGGCAAAAGAATCCGTCATGCCGGCAATATAATCCGTAATAATTTCGTCACATTGTCCGGGCTCTGAATAAACCCGCTGCATGGAGCGCATATAGTTGGCAAATGCGTGGGCGGTTTGTTTTCCTTCCCGGTCGTACGCGGCGTAATCAAACTGATAGCGCGCAAAGAGTTGGCGGAAATAATCAAACAAATCCGCAATACGCTTATCAATGGTTTCCTTGCGTTGGCGCATTTGCTCGTTATGGTAAATGTGCTTATAGTTGAACTCCCGCAAGCAGGAAATCAGTTCAAATTTTTCGGCCGAAAACCCGATATAGTCTTTATCCACGGAGTTTTGCAGTAAATCCAAGGAAAGCGTGCTGATAATTTCCCCGTTATTACTGCCCAATTCCCGCCGGACGGCCTGCGGGATGTCTGCTTGGGTAATCAGCTTGGCTTTAATGGCGTCTTCAATATCGCGTCCCAAGTAGGCAATTTTGTCTGCCAGGCGCACAATGCAGCCTTCGTAAGTGGACGGCATTTGGTTGCGCCCGGCTATTTTTTCCAAATCGTTAGGTACTTGGCCGGGGCGCAGTTGCGTGGTGGCAAAGTCTTCCCCGCAATGGCAAATAATGCCGTCTTTTACGGCAAACGTCAGGTTGAGCCCTTCCCCGCAGTTGGCTAAATGCTCCACCACGCGGTAGCTGTTTATTTCATGTAAAAACGGTTTGGGTTTAATGCAGGCGGCGATGGCGCGTTCGCCCTCATGCCCGAAAGGCGCGTGCCCGATATCGTGCCCTAAACCGATGGCGTAGGCCAAATCCTGGTTTAATAACCAGTTGCCGCTTTTGTTGAGTCCGCGGCAAATGCTGGCGGCAATGGTGGCCACGTGCAAAACGTGTTCAATGCGGGTGCAGATATGGTCGTTATCCGGCGCAAAGAAAACCTGCGTTTTGTGTTTTAAGCGCCTGAACGGTAAAGAGTGAATAATTTTGGTTTGGTCCCGGAAGTATTCATCCCGCACGTCCGCTTGGTGCGGGTGGGTGCGGTGTAAGTAAATTTCATCGGAAAACGGGTTTTTATTCATAAAATTATGATACCATAATATACAGGCCTATGAACGGCCATTCTATATTATGGCAAACACACAAGCAATTTATTCCGGGTCTTTTGACCCTGTCACGCAAGGGCATTTGGATATTATCCGCCGCGCCGCACAGCTTTTCGGCACGGTGCGGGTAGTGATATTGGCTAATCCGCAGAAAAAAACCTTGTTTACCCCGGCGGAACGGGTGGCGCTTTTGCGCCAGGTGACGGCGGACATCCCGGGCGTGACGGTGGATGTTTTTGACGGTTTATTGGTGGATTATATGCGTCAGCACCAATTAACCGTACTGGTGCGCGGGGTGCGCAACGCGGCGGATTTGGAAAACGAACAAGCGTATGCGTATGCCAATAAACTTTTATGGCCCGGTTTGCAAAGTGTTCTGCTTCCGGCGGACCCTTCTTTGCGGTTTATCAGTTCTTCCGCGGTGCGGGAGGCCTGGGCCTTCGGCCGGGAATTGCCCGGGGCGGTTCCTCCCCCGGTAGCGCAAGCGCTGCGCACGAAACTGAAACCATCAAAAGAACCCAAAAGGCCTATATAAAAACTAGGACCTTTATTCGCTTGTTTGTTTCTCCTTTTCTTTATTACAATATACCTGGAGCAGGTTAAGAGGAGATTTTATATGTGCTGTATGGAACTGGGGTTTCTTACACATCCATGCACGCCGCGCGGGCTAAGTTTTATGGCCCAAATGGCGGGCCGTATGCGGTGTTTCCCGCCGGGCGGCACGGTGTTTAATCGGTTCCAAAACCGGCGTTGGCTCAAGCCGCACGGTATCCAATATTTTTGTTGCATTCCTTTTTATAGGGCTAAAAATCTAGGACTCCTAGGTCTTTTGGCCCTGTTTTTTTATCTGTTTAATCGCCAAACTATGGTTAGGAGAACTGCCCTATGATAAAATTATTGTCCTTGCTTCTTAGTTTTACGCTTATTTTTACATCCATGTCCCCTGCGTTTGCAGAGGCGGCAAGTGCAGCCGCCACGACCCGTGCCCGTGTTGATGCGGGCGTAGACCGCGCGGTGCAGGCACAGCGCGTGCGGAAATTTAATATCAAGAACAAAGCGGCGGAAGTCCGGAAGGTAGT
>CAKUDJ010000155.1 GCA_934644855.1 uncultured Elusimicrobiales bacterium | reverse complement strand
ATCTAAATCCTACCACCAGTTGTTATAAACACAAGCGGGGAGAGGGTTAGAGCAGCAACTCTTTCCCCCTCCCCGTTGAGGTCAAACCAATCGTCTTAGGCACACCTAAAACGTTGGCACTACACAAATTTACAGATGCCACGGCCCCGCATAAATTGCCTAGCGGGGCCGTAAATTCATCCGGCGTAAACTATTTGGTGACAGCGTTGTTTTTGAGGAATTCAAAAACTTTGCGTTCGCCCAAGGTAGCCATAATGTGCGCTTTGCGTTCGTCAAAGAAAGCTTTAATTTTCTTTTCTTCGGTTTTGTTGTTGGCGCTGGCTAAGCTCTTGTCCAGTTCGGCTTTCCAATCCGCTTCCGTGGCTTCCAAATTTTCTTTTTTGGCAATAGCGTGGATGATATACCCTACGCGCAAGTCCTTTTCCACAGACGGGCGGATGCGTTCTTCAAAGCTTTTGCGCTGTTCGGCCGTCAGTTGTTCCGGTTTCATTTTGGTCATACTGGTGACAAAATTGCGCAAGGAAGATTCCGTATATTCTTCCACCAGGCTTTGCGGCAAATCAAAGTGGTTCATTTTAATCAAATGGTCTTCAATTTCGGCCGTTTCGGCGCGGCGGGCGTTTTGTTTGGCTTCTTCGTCCAGGCTTTCTTTTACTTTGGCTTTCAGCGCGTCCAAGGTATCAAAACCCATGTCTTTGGCAAAAGCATCATCCAATTTGGGCAATACTTTGTTTTTAATTTCGTCTACGGTCACTTCAAAAGACAAGGTATCTTCACCTTCTTTGGTTTCGTAAGATTTTTTATCGCCTTTTTTGAGCCCTTTAATGGCATCTGCCAAGCCGGGCATGGTTTGCGGGGCGGCCATATCAATCAGTTCGCTATCGGCAGACAGTTTATAGTCGTCTTTGCCGTTTCTTTGGCCTTTGTAATGTACCACGGCATAGCATTTGTCGTCAATAACGGCGTCATCCGCGGTGTTTTCCAAGCGGGCGTTGGCATCCAAAACGCGGTCCAAATTTTCCTGCACTTCGGCATCCGTGGCGGTTTCGGCCTTTTTGGTTAAAGTAATGCCTTTGTAATCTTTTACGTCAAATTCCGGCGCAACATCTACGGCAATTTCAAAATTGAAGGCTTTGCCGTCATCAAAAGAGGCAAAATCACCTTTGGTAAGCACCGGCACGGCCACCGGGTTCAATTTGGCTTGGTCCATAGCCCCGGTAATAGCGGCTTTTACCGTTAAATCCAAGGCGCGTTCTTTAATGTGGCCGCCAAAATTTTGTTTGACCAAATCCAGCGGTACTTTCCCGGCGCGGAAACCCTGCATTTGGGCACGGGATTGCACCTGTACGGCAGCATTTTGAAAGCATTTGCTTACCAGAGCGGGGGTGGCTTCTACGGCCAAGGTGACCTTGCAGCCTTCTTTAGACAGCTGCTTGGCTTTTACGTCGCCCGCTTCTGCGGTTTTGAAAATAGACATGTCTTACACTCCTGTTTTTGGTTCAAAAATGGACGGAGAGGGACTTGAACCCTCACGGATTGCTCCATACGCTCCTAAGGCGTACGCGTCTGCCGATTCCGCCATCCGTCCTTTTTCTTTTATTAAAAATTGTTTGCGTGAAAAAAGTGGGCCATGTGAGGCTCGAACTCACGACCTTACGCTTAAGAGGCGTCTGCTCTACCAACTGAGCTAATGGCCCGTCACGGGTATACTTAAATTATAGCAAAAAACGCAGTATTTGTTCAGTTTTGCCCGGGCGGGCAAGCGGCAGGAGGGTCCTGCCTACGGCGTTTTAATATAGTTTTATTTTAACATATTTTACCTAAAACGTGCAAAATTTTCACACGGGCAGAAGCGCTTTCAACTTGCTATAATAATAGAAGATCTTAATTTTATAAGGATACAAAATGAATACTTGGAAAACCCTTTTTGCCTTAGTTGCCGTTAGTTTACTGGCCTGTGCACCGGCCCGGGCCGCCGGGGACCCGTTTGCTGTTTTTGACGATATTGACGCTATGATGGAAGACAATGCGTTAATGGAGGCCTCCAACCGTTATGAATCCATTATGCTGATGTTCTTCCCGGAGCGGGCCACGCTGTTGGGCTTTGAATCCGCCAATACGCAGTTAGATGCCCGCACCCCGGCGCGCGACCACGCCGCCCTGCTTGCCCTGCAAAGCCTGCAAGACGCCCTCAAAGAGATGAACGGCGAAAAATTCTCCCCCGCCAAACGCACGGATTACACCTTGCTAAAAGCCCGCGTGGATTACGAAATTTGGCAACTAAACCGCAACCGCTTAACTACGGACCCGCTTTATTACACCCAAGCGTATGATGCGGTATATAATCTGCTCTTAAAGCGTTTAAGCTTACAAACCCGCCAGAACGAAGCCCTGTCCGCCCGCTCGGCCGCCCTGGCCCAAACGGCCGAACAAGCCCGGCAAAACTTAAAAGCGCCGCCTGCGTTTTTGGCCCAGTTGGCCATGGAAAAAGCCTATTACGCCTATTTGGCCTATGAGCAAGTTTCCCACCGCCTGCAAACCCAGGCACAGGATGATATTTCCCGGCAAGACGCGGTGCAAAAAACCAATATTGCCCGCAAAAACTTAAAAAATATGTTTGAGTATTTTAAGACGCTTTCCCAACAAACGGAAACGCCGGATTTCCGCCTGGGGGAAAAAGACTATTTATTTGTACTGCAAAACAAATATTTTATTGCGGATTCTCCGTCCGTCTTGCGTAAAGCGGCCCAACGCCGCCTGTTGGATGCGCGCAAAAACCTGCAAGAGGCGTTGGAACCCTTTACGGTAGATGCCGACGAAGAAGCCGAAGTAATTACCGAAGACGGCTCCGCCCCGGCCCCCAAAGCAAAAAAGAAAAAGCGGAACAAAAAAGCGCCCCTGCCC
>CAKUDJ010000154.1 GCA_934644855.1 uncultured Elusimicrobiales bacterium | reverse complement strand
GTGCTGAAAGAACACCTTACCAAAAAAGACCTTTATAGCGGCTACGCGGCGGACATAGCGGCCAAATTCGGCGGGCAGAAAGACTTTGCCCAAATAGAAACGGAAATGGCGGATATTTTACGCCAACTGCCGTTCTGTACGGAAGCCGGCGAAAATAAGGAACTGGCCTGCAAAGTATTACTGGGCACTTTAAGCCAAACGGAAGCCAAAGACCAGGCGCAATACCTGCGGGACTTAAAAGCCAAAACTTTAACCAAAGGGTTGGCGCCGGAAGTAATGAAAAATTACCTGGGGACCAAATCCGCCGAAGAAATTTTGGAATTTTTTGAAAGCTCTTTGGCGCCGTATACCTTTTGGAAGTCCGACCGCAAAAAACATTTGTTTGCGTTGCAAACATTAGTGGCGGAATTGAACGGCAATTATAATGCGCAAATTTCCCAATTTGTATTGGAAATGTTGGAAACGGGCTCGTCGTTGGAAGTGGTAGCGGATATGTTGGCTAACATCCAATCCAAAAAAACCAGCCCCGAAGAATTAAACGCCCTGCTCAGCCGCTATAAACAGGCACGGGCAGCGGCTAAATAAAACAAAAGCACATTTTTTAGGCACCGCCGGATAAAAAAAGCTATTAATTTCAGCTATAATTTGCTATCCTGTTAGCGTGCCAGTTTATTTTTAGATATAAAGGGTAAAAATACAATGAGATATTGGGTCTATATAAATGATAAAGTGGAAGGTCCTTTTGAAGAGGACAAACTCGTCACGTTAAACGGTTTTACGCCGGATACGCTGATTTGCACGGAAGCTGCCAACGGTGCTAACCAAGAATGGGTAAAAGCCTCTACCGTGTTTGAATTTGACCCGTTGGAATCCACCATTACGCGGGCATTGCCTACGCCGGAAGAATTAAATACGGCGGTCAATCCTGCCGCGGGACAAACAGACCCCAATTTAACGCAGGCACTTAAAGATGCGCACGCCGCCTCCCACGAAAGAACCTCCGCCGCACAAACGGCTAACGGGGATGCGCTATCCTTGATTTTAGCTAAACTGGACTCCCTGACCCATGAAATTGAAAGCTTAAAAGGCAAAATGGAAGAGGTCATCACCGCCGCTTCCGCCACTAAATCCGCCGCCGCGCCTGCTGCGGCCCCGCAAACGGTGCGGGAAGCTTTGGGCGCTACGCCGCAAGACGATGCCGGCGTAAACACCATCACCCTTACCAACCGGGATATGCAGCAAGATTTGCATGACGACACTATCCCGTCTACCGAAACGTTGACCTTCCATGCCGAAAACATTGTGGCCCAAGGCGGCATTACGGAAGATAAACCGCTGGACTTTTTGCAAGGCATGGATTTGGATATTCCGCAAGCGTCCGCCGCGCAAAATACCCAAAACGTCGCCGCCCCGGCAGAAAGCACCAAACCCTTAAACACGCCGGATGAAATTTCGCTTTCTTCCCAAGGGGAAGAAGAAATGGTCTTGCGTTCTGCGTTAGATTCTATATACCGCGGAGCCGAAGGCCAACCGGAACAAACCGAAAAGGAAAAAGAATCCACCTTCCAGGACTTGTTGCATCCGTACACCACCAAGGAAGAACCTAAAACCGAACAACCGACCGAAGCCCAAAAAGAAGCCCTTATCAACCAGTTTGCGGGCGCGGAACAAAAAGATTTTATTGCCGACGTTTTGGCGGAAGCCGAAAAAGAAGAAAAAGCCAAAGAAGATGATTCTTCCGTTAAAAAAGCGGCCGCCGCGGCAGGCTTGGCAGCTGCCGGATTGGCAGCGGGAATGGCCGTGTCCGCCCAGGACGAAACCCCGGCCCAAGAAATTAAAGAAGATTTAACCCCGCTCACGCCGGAACAGGAAGCGTCTATCCGCACGGACTTACCGCAAGACCCGCTCAACGAAGTACCCACCTTGCCGGTAGGGGAAGAAAAACCCGCGTTGGATATGGGGGAAGAAGCCCCGGCTTTATCCGTAGAACAAGCAGAGCCCGAAACGCAAAAAACGCAACCGGCCGCCGCCCCGCAGGAAGCGGAGCAAGAACAACAGCCGCAAGAAGCGGAACCGGTTGCCGCGGTGCAGGAAGTTGCACAAGAACAAAAACCGTTAGCAAATACCACATTGCCCGGTTTAGCCGGCTTGGGCGGTGAGGCTGCATCCGCGCAAGCAGAAAACGCGCCGGAGCAGGAAGAACCCAAACAGGATAACGATTTCCAAGAATTAGTCCCGGGCTCTAACCAGGAACCCAAAACGGAAACCATTAACCCCAATGATGCCGGATTAATTAATGAAGACGATTTGAAAAACGCCCAAGAGCCGTCGGCGGCGGATGATATGTCTGCGGAGCCTGTGTTCTCCGCGCAGGAGCAATCCTCTGCCAGCGCCGCGGCCGAAGGGCCGCAGGCCATGCCCGAATTGGGTGAAATGCCGGACAAAGACTCCCCGGCTCCGGCGGAGAAGGACGAACCGAAAGAAGAAGAAGCCCCGGCCGAATTGGTACCCCAACCCCAAGAAGAAAATGCGCAAGTTCCGGCGGCAGAAACGGCCCCGGCCGAGGAAATACCGCTGCAAGAAGCGGAAAAAACCACCACGCAGGCGGAATATTCCCCGAATGATTTAACGGAAATTGAATTGAAAGAAGGCTCTACTTATTTAATTTCTGACTTTGTGCCCCCGGCAGAAACCAAAGATTTTGCCGCGGCCGCCCAAGCCGCCATGGAAAAGAGCCGCGCCAATTTGGCGGCAGCCAACGGCGAGCAAAAAGACACTTCCTTTATTGAAGAAGTCGTGCCCGCAGCCCAAAACAAGCAACCGGCGGACGCCGCCAAACCCGCGGCCGAAAATACAGTTCCCGGTGCGGCGGTGACCGTTTCCCAAATTATTTTGGAAAACACCATCAAAACCAAACGCGGGGCCTCGCTGGACTTAAAAACCGTACCTATGGTAAAAGAC
>CAKUDJ010000153.1 GCA_934644855.1 uncultured Elusimicrobiales bacterium | reverse complement strand
GATTGAGACATATTTCATACAGATTCAATCCAAATTGCTCTCCATGCGGTTCACGCGAGCACCATCGACCCAATTTAAGTGAATGATACCTGTAGTTGTAGTAGTCGAGGTCTGTCGCGGCGTCGAATGCCTCGGAGGAGAAGCCGACGCTGGCTCTGGCTTCCCCCGTGTTCCCTCCGAAGGGGGCGTATTCGTATTTTTCAAGGAGGTCGCCTTCCGCGTCCGTCCTCTGCATGACGTTCTTGTTTGCGTCGTGGAGGAAGAAGGAGGTGGCATTGCCATCGGCAGTTGCGAGGATGACATCCAGTCCTGCATCGAATGGCTGCCAGGCGTGGCGCAGGGAGACGACGCTGTTGTTCAGCGCATCCAACTCCTCGACGCACTTGAAGCCATCGTAGACGAAAAGGGTCCTGGAAGTCAAGATGTTGCCAGAGTACACGCACTTCTCGACTCTTCCTCCCATGTAGTCGTACTTGAAGGTCAGGCGGTCGCTGCCCCTGTATGTCTCGACCATGAAAAGGAAGTTTTCCGTTCCTAATCGTTCGAAGGTAATATCTATTGTGTGGTGTGACCAGGAGGAGGGAGTTCTATAGACGGCAGTTGTCAGGTTCGTGTGCAGGGGCAGTCCTAGCGTAAGGTCTTCGGGGGCCAATACTAGAATTAACCTTCCTGTGAGAGGGATGGCGATGTCAAGTCCCTGTTTCATGTTTTTCTATATGGGTGGCGTTGCGGGTTGTTCTGCTGTCTTCATGATTCTGTCGATGGCTGAACAGGCGCGGATGGAGACACGCATGTCCCCTGATACGGCGAGGCGTTCCAGGAGCGGCAGATCGGATGCGTCGCCGAGCATGCCTATGGCGGCGATGGCGGATGCCCGAAGCACGGGGGCGGAGTTCCGCCCTGTAATGGCGCGGGCAGACGACAGTGCGCCGCGCTCGCCGAGCGTCCCGCAGACCTGTAGCAGCGCGGTCTTCGTCTCGTCCGAGCTGGCCGGGTCAAGGAGCGCATCGAGGGAGGCTGCGGAAACTTTCTCAGGCGGGAATTCGGGGAATGTGCGACCGAGCGTCATCAGCTGACGTGCGGCGGAGCCTGCGGCACGGCCTCTGCGCTGCGTCTTCAAGGCCTCCCACAGGGCATCCGCCATCGCCTCGCGGGACTTTGCGTCGTTTATGCGCGGATAGCACTTGCCGAGGAACTGGACGCAGTAGTCCCGCCAGGTGGCGTCCGTCTCCAGGGCGCGCGACACCCGCACCAGAAGCTCAGCAAGCTCCGTCAGCCCCTCGCGCTGGCGCAGCAGCGCGAACACCAGCTCGTTCTTCAGCCCGTTGAACTCCAGATCGGGGAGCGGCTGTCCAGCCAAGGGGGACCCAAGGAACGCGCGGCAGCGCTCCAGCTGCTCAGGCGCGAGGTTGGACGGAAGACGGTGGATCAGCCTGACACGCTCGGCGTATGGCGAGAATGTCTCGCCGCAGATGCAGACGAGTTCTGCGTCAACTTTGGACAGAGTGCGCGGAGACTTATCTTGAGCCATAATAGGTGATATTAGCAATAGAGCAAGTTGAATTTCAACAAGAGTAAAGAATAATGTTGCATTTTTCATTTTAATTTATTCCTCTATTACTAGTCATTCAAAAGAGAAAAAGAATGTTTGATACTTATTACCGTATTGTTTTGCAGATAATAGCAAAAAAACATACTGATATACTTCAGACATAACTAACTTTCCATTCATAAAGAGCCAAAAATAGAAAGACGTATGTGTAAATATGAATAAATTATTATTAAATTACACAATTTTATTAATTGGTAGGAAAATTCATAAAATTGGCATACCAAGCGATTCTTATTGAAAAAGAAATATACAATCGTTATAAACAACGGCAAAATAGTCCAAATGTAACTAGTTTGCAAAAAAGCGAATAATTTTAGCGCCATAGGAATCGGTAGTGCAGGCTTTACAAACAACAGTACAAATTCTCTCCTTAAGAAAAGTGCTAAAATGATATAAAAAGCACAGCGGACGAAAACACGCGCATTCTCGAAAAACAATGTGATTTTATTTAAATTCATGTTCCGATTCCTATTTTATCGTTTTTTCTTCCTCGTATGATGGGTCGAACCAGTACCAAGGAAATTCTTTGTCAACCCGTATAACTTTCACACCTATAGATTGACAATTACATGGGCATTTTTGAAGGACTTTTGCTGCTTTTTCGGCAGCACTGATTGCATCACGTATATAGTCAGAGAGGCCTTTTGAGCCATCTTGCCCTTTGTACCATCCAATTAAATCATCTGGAGGGTTAAAACCTGGCAAAGGAGAATCGTTTTTCAATGAAGAAGTCGCGCAACCCAATAAAGTATAATAACTACATTTGGCTGGAATAACATTTAATCTTTGAATTCCATGCTGACTATCAGTAAAATAATTATGTCCATAGAAAATAACAATTTCACATTTGTCCATTTTGTATTCTTTTATAATTTCTCCCAATGCGTCATACCTTATCACGGGTGCGTTATGAGCAAAACCGTAAAGATTCAATCCTCCATTTTCTTCAATAGAATCTCTTTTATTCCATCTTCCAAAGACAGAATCATAATATCGATAATTATAGTAGAACAACATTGTGTTTGGTTCGTAAAATTCAGACGAGAATGCAATATGCATATTGCTAAAATTTATAACATTGCCAAAAGGAATATAAGTGCAAATATCTTGTAACATATGAAACATGGTTATTTTTTGAATAACATTTTTATTGGCATCATGAAGAAAAAACATAGTTTGGTTATTATCGATTGTGGCGAGAATGACATCCAGACCGACATCAAAAGGTTGCCATATGTGGCGCATCACGACCGTATTGTTGTTCAGTGCGTCGAGTTCCTCGACGCACTTGAAGCCGTCGTAGACGAAGAGCGTCTTCGCGGTCAAAGTGTTGCCGGAAAAGACGCACTTCTC
>CAKUDJ010000152.1 GCA_934644855.1 uncultured Elusimicrobiales bacterium | reverse complement strand
CGGTCGGACAAGTAAAATGCCTTTATAACTCCGTTAAAAATAAATTTTATAGACGGCTTCAAAGGGGTGCGCTTAACGGCAAACGACAACAACAAAAGCAAAGTGGGAAACAGCACTTTGTTTTATGCCGTGCAGAATAGTACAAGAGTAATTGTTCGCAGCATGATTTTTCAAATTTAAGATGATTTTGCGCCGCTAGTTTAGGCGCGGTGTAGCGCTAGCTACATAAGCCTAAAGGCGGTGCAAAAGGGCTTAAATTTGGAAAATTGTTTGCCCATTAAATGCGAACGGGGAACAAAATGTTATTTTGTTCCCCGCGCATTAAAATCCCAGCTTACCACCAGTTGTTCTTAATTCAAAATGTCGTGGCGTTCGGGTATCCCCGCCAACTTCCCCAACCTCTTGCGCGCGTGCGGCTCCCCATGCGTGGCCGCCAACAAATAATACCGCTCCGCCTTGTTTTTATCTTGCGCGGTGCCGGTGCCGTACGCATAAAAATCCCCCACCATCAGCTGTGCAAACGGGCTTCCGGCATCCGCCGCCGCCAACGCCAGGCGGAACGCCTCTTGCGGGTTTTCCCGCGTGCCGATGCCTTTTAGGTGACACATAATCAGGTTGATTTTCCCCTCATAATTGCCTTGTTCGGCGGCCGCCTGATACCAACGGAACGTTTCTTTATCGTTCCGCGCGCACCCGCGCCCCGCGTGATACAACGCCGCCAACGCCACCTGTGCTTCCGGCGCGCCGGATTTAGCCGCCAACTTAAAACAAATAAACGCTTCGTAATCGTCCTGCGCCACGCCGCCTTTGCCGCGGTAATAGCGTTGGCCCAATTCTATTTGGGCGGCAGCGTCCCCCTGTTGGGCCGCGGTTTTCAGGCGCAACAGGGCGCGTTTTTTCCGGCGGGCGTTTATTAAAAAAACGCACAGCCCCAATAAAAAGCATCCTGCCGAAAGACAAAAAGTTTGGTTCGTAAGCATATTATTTTGTTTTGACCAGTTTGCGGTTTTCCAAAGTGTAAACGTCGTCCGCAAAATTGACGGCGTGAACGTCGTGCGTCACCATTAGCACCGTCAGTCCCTCGCGGGCCATACGGGCGAAATCCTTAAACACCTGCTCTTTGCGGGAGGCATCCAAATTGCCGGTGGGCTCGTCGGCCAGTAGCAGTACAGGCTCGTTGCGCAACGCACGCGCAATACTGGCGCGTTGTTTTTCCCCGCCGGAAAGCTCGCTGGGCAGTTTGTGGGTAATGGCGCCCAAGCCTAAATTTTCCAGCAACGCCTGTGCTTTTTGGGGGTTTTCATCCCCGCGCATAAGTGCGGGCAGTTCCACATTTTCCAATAAAGAAAATTCCGGCAACAGGCCGTCAAACTGGAACACAAAACCCATTTTTTTCAGGCGCAGGGCCGAGCGGGCCGACTCCTTACGCAGGCGGGTAATATCCTGCCCCTCAAAAAAGATTTGGCCGGACGTGGGTTTATCCAACATGGCAATTAAATTAAGCAGCGTGCTTTTGCCGCTGCCGCTGGGGCCCAAAAGCACCACAAAACGCCCTTTTTGCACTTGCAGGGACACCTCGTCCAACACGCAAAGGTTTTCATCTTGCTGGCCGTAAATTTTGGTCACATTTTTTAATTCTATGATATTATCCATAACGTATTGCATCCGTCGGGTTCACACGGGAGGCTTTGGCGGCCGGATATAACCCCGCAAAGAAACAAATAAAATAACTTCCCCCCACTACGGCCAAAATGTCGCTCCATTCCATACGCACAGGCACTTTGGTCAAATAGTAAATATCGCCGGGGAGTTCCACAATGTTAAAGGTGGCAATAATCCAACATAGCAGGCACGCAAGCGCAATGCCCAAACAAATCCCCAACGTGGCAATTACCATGGCTTCCCACATAAACACTTTGCGTATCATTTTGGGGCTGGCGCCCATGGCGCGCATCAGGCCAATATCGCGCAGTTTTTCCGTACCCAACAAAATCAAGTTTCCGGCAATGTTTAAGGAGGCCACAATAATAATTAAAAACAGGATGATAAACATGACGGCTTTTTCCAACTTTAAGGCCGCATACAAAGTGCTGTTTAATTGGGCGAAGGTGCGCACGCTGTACCCAAAGCCAATCGCTTCGCGGATGCGTTGCGCGGCCTGCTCGGCCTTGTTTAAGTCGTGCAGTTTAACAGCCACGCCCGTCACGCCGCCTTTCAGGCCCAAAAAATCGCTGGCGTCCGCCAGGCCGGCGTAAGCAATGGTGTTATCAAATTCGTAATACCCTGTACGCAAAAGCCCGCTGACCCGAAATTTCTTCATTTTAGGGAACATCCCCGCGGAAGTGGAAATGGATTGCGGGGAAATCAGCACCACGTCATCCCCCACATCCGCGCCCAATCCGGCGGCCAGTTCCGTGCCCAACACCAACGGGGCCGGAGCATCCGCCGCCCAATCTTTAGGGGCAAAGGAGCCCTCCGTCAGCGAACGGCTCAAACTGTTGATTTTCTTTTCCTGCTCCGGGTCCAACCCGCGCACCACCAACCCCACGCTCTGGCCGTTGTACGATAAAATCGCCTGCCCGTAAATATGCGGGGCGGCCGCTTCTACCGACGGGATTTGCTCTATTTTGCGGATTTGCTCCGGATAAGTGCTTGCCGGCATACGGCCGAATACCAAAATATGGCTCTGTGCGCCGATAACTTTGGTTTTAATGTCCGATTGAAACCCGTTCATCACGGATAAAGTGGTAATCAGCGCCGCCACGCCCACGCTAACACCGGCCACGCCAATCAGCGTGGTGATGATAGCAAACAGCCCTTTGCGGCGCGTTAAATAGCGTAAAGCTACAAAGCGTTCAAATTTCATATTTGTATTTTACCTTATTTTACGCGTCGCCAAAAGCAAAGCACGGGAGAACCGTTCCGTTCCCCCGCGCCGTAAATATCAAACGCCGGCCCTAAAGCGCAATTTGCAAT
>CAKUDJ010000151.1 GCA_934644855.1 uncultured Elusimicrobiales bacterium | reverse complement strand
GGCATCTAACGCATCTTCCAACCCCTGCGCGTCCAACGCGGCTTGGCGCTTAAGGTCTGTTTCCTGCGTAAGCGGCGTTTGGCGCTCCAGCACCAAGTATTCCCCCGCCTGCAACGGCAACTCCAGGCTGTCCTCTACAGGGTAAGTGACTTCCTTTTCCAGTTCGTCCACCGTAAAACCGGCCGTCTTTTCCACCGCCCGGCCGTGCGCGTCCACCCGCCACAAGCGGATATGCTCCGCCCGGATAAACGGAAACGGTATTTCCCACACGCGCCGCACGCCGTCACCCGGATAAATTTGTTTTGTTTTTAAGTTGGCAACCGTCATAAAAACTCCTTACATAAAATAAAATTCCTTCATTTTTTTAAGCATTTGGGCCTGCGCGGCCGGGGTTAAATCCTGCGAGAAAAGCGCATATTGGAAATCTTCCGCTTCCTGTGCATCCAGGCCGTTTTTGCGGCATAAGCGTTGCGCCGCCCCGCATACAAGCCGCTGTGCCGCCCGGTCCGCCCCGCCGGCATTTTGCGCCTGCCCGCGGGCCAACAATAAATAATCCCGCCCGCTGATTTGCCCCGACTCAAACGCCCGGGCTATTTTTTTAGACTCAAGCGGAGCCCGGGCCGCCTGACGGTACAACGCATTAAATACATCTGCCCGGCTTTGGGTCTGTGCCGCTCCCAGGGCCGCCTGCGCCGCGCGGGAAAACGTGTCCGCTTCCTGCGGGGCCGTTTGGGCCAAGGAAAATAACGCGCCGCGGGCGGATTTTTCGTCCCCGCCGGACACCGCTTTTATTAACGTATCCAACTGCCCGGCTTGGGCGCGTGCCGCCGCCGCTTTTTGCTTTTGCACCACCCCTTGCCACGCGCGTTGCGCTTGTTGGCGCACCGCCCCGGGCAAGTGTTGGGTAAATTCTGCCACCCGCTTTTGGGCCTCGGGCGCTTGCCAGGCAGACGGATTTTCCCCGGCCTCAAGGGCGTTTTTATACAAGGTTTGTGCAGCCTTATCTGCCGCTTGAACCGTCAGGCGTTTTAATGCGCCTTGCCGCGCCGCTTGCGGCCACGCACCCCCAAACGCTTGCAACATGGCCGCCGCCTGCGGTTCTTCCCCCTGCATGAGTGCGGCGGAAACATTGGCCTGCTGGGCCTGCAAACGGACGGCCGCGCGGCGCTCCGGCGGCAAGTGTTGGGTCCGCTCCTCTAATAAAGCATTTAACTCCTGCGGCTCCTGCACCAAAGCCGCCAGGGCCACGGTGGCATTTTCTTGAACGGCCTGCTCGTCTTGCCGCGCCTTTTGCCGGGCAGACTCCTGCGCGCTTTGCACCGCCCGGGAGAGGGTATCTTCTTCGCGCGAGGGTTTCTTTTGGGTGCCGCTTAAACCGAGGTTTGGCACCAACGCACGCAAAAATTTATCCGCAAAATTATCCACGGCGCCGGGCAAATTCCTTAACGTATCACTCCATTGGCTAAGCCGGGTGTATTGGTTTTGCGCAAAATTTTCCGCCGCCGGGCGGGCTGCTTTTCCCTGCGCTACGGCAGGCACCGCCGGAGCGGTTTGTTTTTGATAAACGGGAACTTTCATAAAAAACCTCCTTTAGCCGAACAGGCCTATCATCTTTTGCATAAACTGCCGGGCAAACGTGCCGGACGAACGCCGCGCCGCCGCGCGGTATTGGGCCGCTTCCTCCTGCAAGTTTTGCGTTTCCAACAGGGCGGCCAAATTATTTTCGTACAGCGCATCCGCCGTGTTTTGTTTGGCGGTTTGCCCGTCCGCCAAATAATTCCAACGGCTGTTTTGCAACATTTGCTGTAAAGTGTACGAATTACCGCTCCCATTCGCGGCCCACGCGCTTTTTTGCGCCGCCCGCGTTTGGTTGTATTCCTCACTCAAGCGGTTGTACTCCTGCGCGCCGGAACGGAATATATACTCCGCCCGGCGGGAAGAGGCCGCCTGCGTTAAGGCCGCCTGTTTATCGGCCGCCTGCGCCAACGCCCGGTAATAGCGGCGTTCGCTCTTGTTTTTTCCCGCCACGTCGGCGGCGGACGACACCACCTGCGCGCCCAAATTTACTGCTCCACCCATAATTCCTCCATGTACCGTACCAAAAGTCCGCCCCGTTCAACCGGGCCGGCTTTAACCGCGCCCCCAACCACCGTGCAAAACGCACAGCCGCCGGATAGCGGGCGTCAATATAGTTGTAAATCTGCGGGTATAACCGTAAAAAACACGGTATAAGCACCCGCGCCGCCTTGCAAAAACCCAGCGGGAATTTTTCCACCCCGCGCGCGGTTAAAAGCCACACACAAGCGCGGGCGGACGGCGGGCCGTCCGGCACCAGGCCCCACAAACCGACGGCCGTTCCGCGCGCCGACACCACCCCGCACACCGTGCTGTACCGGGCAAAATGCTCCAACATCGCCCCGTCTGCCCGGCCGTGCGTGCGCACCAGTTCCGCTTTGTCCGCCGGGCGCAAATTTTGGGCCACCGTATAAAAATCCGCTTTACAAGCCGGGCGCAAACTAATATCATTTGTTATAGGAAGTGATGGCATATTAAAAAGTACCTCGCTTTTATTTTCAGATAAGGAGTTTTTACATGGCATTCGTGATTTTATTGTTGCTGGTGTTGTTGATGGCCGCCGTCACCTACGGCGTGTTCTTCTTGATTTTTAAGTTGGTTTGGGTCATTGCGGGCAAAAGCCGCAACAAATGGCCGTTGCTACTGGCCGGGGCCGCCACGGTTTTGTTATTCCTGGCTGCGGCAGCCAGTATTTGGTGGGGCGTAAAAGCTTATGTCCAACCGCTGATGGGGTTAGTGAACAAAGCGCAGAACAGCACCCGGATTATACCCGGCAACCACCCTTATAAAGACGCCAAATACGGCTTTACCCGTGCGCAGCTCACCGAGGGCTTCCGCAAGCTGAGGGCTTTGGGCGCCAAGCATTTCGGCATCCACGCCTTTTTGGCCTCCAACACCCTCTCCAACGCCTATTATCCCACA
>CAKUDJ010000150.1 GCA_934644855.1 uncultured Elusimicrobiales bacterium | reverse complement strand
GGCTCAACCAAACCCGCGCCCGGTTGGAAGAAGAAAAACTGCTCTTTTATATATTGGCCGCCTCTGCCGGAGAGAAATTGTTTGTTTGCTGTCAAAATACGGATGATTCCGGCACGCCGAAAATTCCTTCGTTGTATTTTGTGGAAATGGCGCGTGCGGCCTGCTTGACGCCAAAGTCCGCCGCGTGGACGGAAATAAGCGGTCGGGTAGCCAAACGGTTGGCGGAAATTCCCGTGCGTTATTTAACCCCCAAGGAATTATCCACCCGCATAGCCCTGGCCCCGGCGCCCCGGCGCAAAGAACGCTACCAAACAAGCGGCCTGCTTACGGCGGCGTTGGAACGCTCTTTAACGGCCGTTAAAAATTTAGCGGCTTTCGGCGTGCCTACCGCCTATGACGGGCAAATTGCCTGCGGCGGGGAAATACTGGCGCGTGTGAACGAAAAAGGGTTTTCGCCCTCGGCCTTAATTACGCTGGCCCAATGCCCCATGCGGCACTTTTTGGCCCGCGGGGTGGGGCTGGCCGCGCCGGATGAGGTGCTTTCCCGCCAGGAATGGGCGCCCAACGCCAAAGGCAGCGCCTATCACGCCGTACTGGCCCGCGTGTATGGGGATTTGTACCAAGAACATATCCGCCCGCAGGATTTGTTCCCTGCCGCGTTGGAAGAACGGGTCAAGCGCGCGGTGCAAGAGTTAGTACCGGCCAAAGCATATAAACAATTTGGTATTTACCCCGTGGTGTGGGAGCTTATCCGGCAGGAGCTTATCCAAAAAATAACGGATTTTGTGGTGGAAGAAGCGCCCCGGTTGGGTTCTTTTGTGCCGGGCGTGTTTGAAACGGAATTTGAGGCCGTTTACGCCCCTGCGCAAGATACAAAAATAAAAATTCACGGGATTGTGGACCGGGTGGATTTGGACGAATCTTCCCGCCAATATCAGGTGGCGGATTACAAATCCAGTATCCACACCAAAAAAGAATTGGAACAAGCCTTACTGGCGGATAATGTGTTTCAGCCGTTTTTGTATGCTGTTATGTTGGCGCAAAATGCCCGGTTTGCGGGCTGGGAGTATGCCGGTTCGTGCTTGTTGGAATTAAAAAACGGCTACAAGCGCAAGGATTTATCCCGGGACGGTTTTAATGAGGTTAAACCGCAGGCGGACGGCTTTTTTGCGTGCCTGATGCGGCTAATTAAAAAAGGAGATTTTTACTTGGAAGTAAACGAAAATTGCGCCTATTGCCCGTTTAGCGGCATTTGCCGTAAAGATGCGTTCAAAACCCGTTTACGCGCGCGGCACAGCGCCGCCGCGGCAGAAGTGGCCGATTGGAGGAAATTATGAGCCTGAACCAATACCCTACGCTTGCCGATTACCGCCGCATTTGGCCCCTGGTGCAAGCCGGGGAATGGGCGCGCGCGGCCCGGGAGTTAAATATGGACCCGCGGGAAGACCGCCTAAAAGTACAGCTTTTGCTCGGCCAAAATATGGTGGTGGAGGCCGGGGCCGGTACAGGCAAAACCACGCTTTTAATTGAGCGGTTATGTTTGGCGTTGGTGGCGCAGGGCATAGCGGCCGAAAAGTTGGTCGCGCTGACCTTTACGGAAAAAGCCGCCGCGGAAATAAAAAACCGTTTAATTGACAAATTACAACATTTAATTGCCTGCATTTTGGAACACAAGGAAGATGGCTCCGGCACGCTGGCGTTGCTTTGGGCCCACCGCCCGGTAGACCCGCAAGACGAAAAAGCCCGCCAAAAAGCGGAGCAGGAAATGTTGGCGCGTATGCAAGAAGCCCTGGCCCATTTGGACCGTAGTGCCATCGGCACGATTCATAGTTTTTGCGGGGATATTTTGCGGGCCTATCCGTTGGAGGCGGGGCTTTCCCCCAATGCGCAAATAGACCAAGGCGCGCGGGCGGAACGCTTGTTTGAAGCCAAATGGAATACATTTTTAGATAAAGAACTGGGCGTACAAGCCCCGCGGGCGGAGGCTTGGAAAACGGTACTGCAAAAAATCTCTTTAGATGACATCAAAAGTTTTGCTTCCGTGCTTTGCCAAGGGAAGATAGATGCGTATGATTATTTTTCCCATGCGGATTTTCTGGCTAAGTATTGCTTGGAAAAAGCCGTGCGGGCGGAAGCGCTTTCCACCGCATTTATGGAGGGGGTCAAAAAGCCGCGCAAGGTGGAAAAGGCGCTAACATCTGCCGCCGCCCAACTGCGCCGCAGCGCACTTTATTTGCAGGGGAAAAACCCGGGCCCGGCGCCGGAAGAATTAACCGCGTTAAGCGGTGCCATGCCCAAAGGTTGGGACGAAGACGCGTATGCGGAAGCGGCGGAAATTTGTGCTTTTTCCGCCAAATCCGCGCCGGAAGAACAAGATTTGTTCCGCCAGGTGTCGGAGCTGACGGCGGATTTAGTGCAAGACGTCCGCTCCGGCGCGCAGGAAGCCGGCATTTTAAGTTTTGATGACCTGATTATCAAAACCCGCAATTTATTGCAAAACAACTTAAAAGTGCGCCGCCAGTTAAAAGAACAGTTTGATGCGTTATTTGTGGACGAATTCCAAGATACGGACCCCGCCCAAGGGGAAATGTTCTTGTTTTTGGCGGAAGAAAAACAAGGCGCGGCCACCCGGTGGCAAGACGTGCGTTTAGCCCCCGGCAAATTGTTTGTGGTGGGGGACCCGAAGCAATCTATTTACCGTTTCCGCGGGGCGGATATTACGGCCTATGAATTATTTACGGACCTGATTTTGCGCCAAGGCGGGCAGAAGTGCTTTTTACAGCAAAACTTCCGCAGTATGGCGGAAATTGTGGATGTTTCCAACGCCGTGTGCGGGTGCGTGATGAAAGCGGAACCCTCTTTCCAGCCGGAATATGTGCCGATTTTTACCAGCAAATCCGGGCGCAATAACGCGGTGGAAATAGCCGCCGTAATGCCCCCGGAAAAATTATCCGGCAACCAAAAAGCGGCGGATGTGTTGCGTCATAACCAAGCCCAATTTGTGG
>CAKUDJ010000149.1 GCA_934644855.1 uncultured Elusimicrobiales bacterium | reverse complement strand
CATGCTGGGAACGGTTTGCCCTATGGAATTAGTAGCCTTGCCCCATATCCATCTGGGCGTCACTTCGGCAGCGGTGGCGGATTCGGCAGCTCCGGCGGCCGCAGAGGCCGTTTGGGACATAACCGGCTGCACCTTAACCGTGTTGGCAACCGGGGCGCCCTGGCTGGCAAAAGTTTGCGGAGCTATATTGAGGCGCCCTGCATTTAATTCTTCTACGGTGTATCCTTTCGGTAAAATCTGCGCAGTATGGTTATCTACCTTGGCTACCGTCAATTTGGCAGGCTGCGCCGGCTTGGCCGCACCGGGGGCTTGTTTGGCTGTATTGATAGCAGCGAGGTGCTCGGCCTCTTTTGAGGCCGCCGCGGCGGGTCTTGCGGGCGCTTTTTTGGCAGCTGCCTGGACGATTTTGGTATTTTTCAAATAATTTTTAGTTCCCACTAAAGCGGTCCGGCCGCGTAAAGTGCGCACGGCGGCGGGAATCCCTTTGGCTAATACCGGCACAATCCTAAATAAGCCCTCTACTAACAATAGCGGGGCGATAATATCAGCCGCTTCGCCGGCCCCCATAATGCGTGCATTATAAATATAACGCTGCTTTTTTTCTTTATCAAATTGGGGGACCTTCCAGGTCCAACCGCGGGCTTTGGCAAACAGGTACGCCTTGTAATGCACATGACGTTGGGTCCCTTCATTAATGTCAAACCAATCCCCCTTATAAAATAAGGAAAGTAGGGAGGGCGACGGTTCATAAATAAATCTTTTGCCGTACGTTCTCCAACCGTCCAAAATACCTAATACCAATGGATAATGTAAGATGCCGGCGGCATTCGTTTTGGATTGGGCCATTTTATTGGCCCGGGCTACTAATTTTTTAGCCAGTTGGTAGGCCGACGGATTGGAAACGCTTTGTTGGGCAATGAATGTGCCAACTTCCTCTAAAATATTAGCATAGGGATATTGCCGCCCTTCACTCTGCCAGGATATATTGGTAAACCCTTGGCGTTTGGCTTCGGTTTTATCTAAATATTGGAATTGCTCGTTAATGCGGTTCAAATAACGGGAATTCCCGCCGCGGATGTTGCTTGCCGCCCGCAAACTGTTTTGGGCCAGGTATTTACCCGGGGACAAAGTCCCTTCCCAAATGTTTCCCGCGGTGCTGGGAATGGTATCTTGCGTTAAAAATTTTTCTAATAAAGAATAAGCACGCGGCGTAGCCAATACCCCTAACGCCGTCACGCTGGTAATAATTACGGCTCCGCCGGAGGCGGCGTCATACTTGTCGGCCAATACCTGGTAGATGGTTTCGGCCGCTTTTTTCTTTTCGGTCTTGGTTTTGCTGATAACCGCCAACCCGGGCATGGCCGCCAATTCGGCCGTGCAGCGCGCGGATTTCAGTTGGTTGGCACGGCGGGTATCTGCCCGGTTTCGCTGGGAGCCTACCTCCAGGGACCCATTACTGCAATCCTTTTTTGCCAACGCGATTAAATCGTAAAAATACCGCAGGGCTATTTGGCGTTCGTTCTCTCCGTTTAACCCATAGGTGCTGACCAATTCCGTAAATTGCGGTGCGGTTTCAATAATCGGTTTATTTTGATGGTATAAAAGATGTTGGGTGGCATAGCGGACCCCGCCCCACGCATAGGCCAAGGCCGGCACGCAGTACGCGCCGTTTTTATTATCACATACTGCGGCGTGTAAAATGTTGTGCTTGGGGGCGGCTTGTTGCGCCTTGAAAATATCCTCTAAAATGCACGGGAGCCCTTGGATTTTACAACGGCTGTTTACTAACTTTTCACCCTGTTCCACCCACCAGGCATCATTCACTTTTGCCAGGGCAATATCTCTTTGTCTTAAGGCGGCGCTTTCAAAAGCATCACTTGCGCTGAAATGAGCGTTTGCGCGCGTATGGGCAAAAGCGGGGGGGATACTTGTAAAAATAATCGCTATACTTAAAAAACTGGCTACTGTTTTATAAAATGCCTGCATCATTTTAACCTCTGTTATATGTGATAATATCGTACGGGTACAAAGCTGTAAAACAAAAAGGGGAACCCTTATCGGTCCGGGGTTTTTTAATCATCCCAAAAAGCAAACAGTATATTCTTTTCATATTTGCTAACGAATATACGTATTTGCTTACAATGCCCTCATTTTATTCTATAAAACATCCTGGGGGCTCATCAATAAACACCAACTGTTTGGTTCCGTTTTTGCTATATATAAAGTCTAAAAGAAAAACCCGTGAAAAACAAGAGCCTAATGGTCTGTTATCGTGTAGGTCTAAAGACCTATTTTGATGAACTAATTTGGAAAAATCCTTAATTTTTAATGGTTTTTGTTCAGCCTGTGTTTCCGTGCTCTTTGGGTGGCCCCGTTGGCACTACAAAGGCGTGGCGTTTTGGGGTCCGGCCGGGCTTTAGGTTGTTGTAAAACAGCACCAAGAAAGAGAAAAATATATGCTACAATGAGAGGAAAATTAATTTTACGGTAAACTAAAAGGATAAGCAGTATATGCAATTTGAAGATTATTTGTTAGCGCCTTTAAGAATTACTTTTTAACAATAACCATCCGATAAGGTTAGTTCCCCCGGGGATAGGGCGCGGCATGTTGAGGGGAAGCAACAGGCATAACCAATCAGGGTTTTAATATGAACGAAAACAAGGAAATACAAAATAAAGGGGTAGAAGAAGCTGCGATTTCTAATCATACCTCTGCACAAATTTCTCAAGGTGTGGCGGCGGCGCAATCGGCGGCCCCGGCCCCGCAGGATGTGACGGCCGCCGTGAATACTAGTCCGCCGCCGGTGCCGCCAAATCCGTTTGTCGTCCTTGCGCCCGCCGTTCCCACGCAGGAAGGCCCCCTGGGCATCCGTTATGATTTTAACGACGGCGCGCGCGTGCTGCTCCCCAAGGGCAAATGGCACGTGCAGATTGAAGATGACGAAACAGACAACATTATTTTTGCCTGTGATGCCGACGAAGGCTGGGTACTCAGCACCAAAAAATATTATATTC
>CAKUDJ010000148.1 GCA_934644855.1 uncultured Elusimicrobiales bacterium | reverse complement strand
GCCCCCAAAGTTATATGGAGGCCTTTTTATGGGTGGGCGCGGGGGGCGCAAAGGGGCAGGGTTAAACCCCTGTTGTGTGCCGGAACCGCAAAATAAATCATCTGCGGGGGAGGGAACGGTGTTGGCGGAGTGGCCTGCCCAATGCGGTTTGCATACAAAACAGAACTCCTTGGGCCGCGGCATGGTGCGCTTTTACAAAAAACTCCCCGAGATTTAGCTCGGGGAGTTTTGTACTATTTAATCACTTCTTTAATAATTTTGTACGGTTTGGGTTTGGCCTTGGTGAATTTTACGGCCTTGGCAAACAGGGCTAAGCCGTCTTCCAAGCGTTTTTTATCTGAAGCGTACAGGGTGGCTACCACGTCGCCTTTTTTAACGGCGTCGCCGCATTTTTTGTGCAGCCACAATCCGGCGCCGTAATCAATGGCGTCTTCCATACGGTTGCGGCCCGCGCCCAGTAATACGCTGGCTTGCCCGGTAAGCAGCGCGTCTATATGCGCCACATAACCCGCCTGCGGGGCTTTGAAATCCACCGTCAGTTTGGCCGGTTTGAAGTATTTTTCCGGCTCGTCCACGGCCAGGGGGCTGGCGCCTTGCCATTTAATCAGTTCGCGCAGTTTGGCTAACGCCTCTCCGTTGGCAATTTTTTCTTCCAAAATTTTGCGTGCTTTTTTAATGTCTTTTTGTTTACCGCTGATGACCAACATATTGGCGGCTTGTTCCAAAAGCAGTTCGTAAAAATCGGGCGCTAAGTCTTTTTCGCCTTTCAAAATGCGCACGGTTTGCAGCATTTCGTTGCCGTTGCCGATGGCGCGGCCGAGCGGTTGGTCCATATAAGTAATCAGCGCGCGGCATTTAAGCCCCAACAATTTGGCGGTGGCCACCAAAGCGCGGGCCAGTTTGCGGCTGTCTTCCAGCTTTTTCATAAACGCGCCGGAGCCGTATTTAACGTCCATAAGTAGGCTGTCTACGCCTTCGGCGTATTTTTTAGAAAGAATACTGGCTACAATTAACGGGCGGCTTTCTACGGTAGAGGACGCATCACGCAAAGAGTAGAGTTTTTTATCGGCGGGGGCCAAGTCCTGCGTTTGGCCGAACATACACACGCCTAATTTTTGCATTTGGCGGTGGATAAGTTTAACGGGAACGCGCACCTCAAAATTTTTCATAGATTCCAATTTATCCAACGTGCCGCCGGTGTGGCCCAAACCGCGGCCGGACATCATAGGCACCGCTACACCCGCACACGCCACCAACGGGGCCAACGCCAGGGAAATCCCGTCGCCCACGCCGCCCGTGGAGTGTTTATCCGTCTTGGGGAGTTTTACTTCAGAAAAATCCAACCGGCCGCCGGAGTGCGCCATGGCTTTTGTTAAAAGGGCGGTTTCTTTATCACTTAACGGGCGTAAAAAGCACGCCATTAAGAAAGCGGACAGTTGGTAGTCCGGCACGGTCCCTTTGGCTGCGCCTTGGGCGATGAAATCAAATTCTTCAGCCGTCAGGGTTTTCCCGTCACGTTTTTTTGCAATCAGGTCAATCATTCTCATACAGTACTCCCTCCATATTATATACCTGCTTGAACTTTCAGCATAGCATTTTCCGGCGGAAAAGAGAAGAGTTTTCCGTAAAATTTAATACGGAATTTTTTTAGGGGAATGATTTTTTGCGGTGCCGGGCGTTAAAAAATAATTTTTCAAACGCGGCTTTTGCCCGGCTGTTCCCGTCGTAAAAACGCTTATACGCTGCGTTTAATGATACTGCGCACAATGCCTTCTACATGAAAGGTGGCCGGGTCCGCCACGATGGGGGCATAGGCGGGGTTTTCGGATTGCAAAATAACATTTTTGCCGTCATTATTAAAGCGTTTTACAAGCACTTCGCCATTGTTTACGCAAACCACCACATCTTTATTTTTGGGCAGGTGGTTGGTTTCCACAATCAGCCAATCCTTGGGGGAAATTAAATGCTCCATGGAATCGCCCTTGGCCTCTACCATAAATCCTTTCCCTACCGGGAAGTACACCATACTGGGGTCCACGGGCACCACGCGGGTGGGGGTGCCGTCCAAAATCGTTCCGGCGGGGCCGCATTTGGCCATGCCGTACATTTTTAAGTACACCACATTGCGTTCGGGGTCTTTTAGAATCATATAATCCCGCGGGTTAGCCGGGTTGCGCTTGAGAAAGCCCTTTTTTTCCAACTGTTTAATGTGGTGGAAAATTACGCTTTTACTGCCCACGTTCAGGCGGTCGGCCAGTTCTTCCATAGTTAAAGGGTCGGTAATGTTGTTTTTTAGGATTTCCAACAATTTGGCTTGGGTGGGGTGCAGGGCTTTCATAAAATGCTCCTATTACTTTTTTATTGTTCTATATTTTGTTCTATAAAATAGCGGGGCAAAAAGTCAAGCATTTATAATTTTTTAGGGGTAAAAACCATTAAAAACCCCGGGCGTTTTATTTACCCGGGATTTTTTATAAATGGTGCAAGGGCCGCGCGCAGGTAAAGGGCGGCTTTTGCGCTTTACAGTTTTTTGATGAACCTGTCTAGCGCGGCTTGGCCGTCCGGCGTGCGCTTAAATACGCCCGCGTACTCCAGCACGCGCGCAAAAATTTTGCCCACCTCTTTTTGCAAAATTTCCGCCGTGTTTTGGGGGGTAAACGTGTATTTGTTTAACATTTCCCGCGCCCACGCGGCGTGCTTTTTAAGGGAGTCGCTTTTTTCTATAGTGGGTAAATCTTGCCGGAGGAGGCACTCGCCCAGGTCGGCTAACTCTTTATTTAACCGCGCGGGCAGTACGGCCAGGCCCATTACTTCAATCAGGCCGATATTTTCCTTTTTAATGTGGTGGACGTCCTCGTGCGGGTGGAAAATGCCTAGCGGAAATTCGTCCGTCGTGCGGTTGTTGCGCAGGACCAAATCTAACTCAAACGCTTTGCCGCGGCGGCGGGCGATAGGCGTAATCGTGTTGTGGGGCGTGCCTTGCGGGTTAGCCAAAATTTGTGCTTTTTCATCCGTATATGCGCGCCAATTTTTTAAGACGAAGTCCGCGGC
>CAKUDJ010000147.1 GCA_934644855.1 uncultured Elusimicrobiales bacterium | reverse complement strand
GCGGAATACCGCCGCTCTTTAACCGTGTTGGAAAACGCCAAAAAACTGGCGCCCGATACACTTACAAAATCCGGACTCATGGTGGGGCTCGGCGAAACCGACGGACAAATTAAACAAACCTTGCGGGATTTGCGTAATGCGGGGGTGGATTTGCTGACGATTGGGCAGTATTTAAGCCCCTCTAACGCGCATTACCCGGTGGAGCGCTACCCGGAACCGGGCGAATATACGGCCTGGGAAGAATACGCCCTTTCTGTTGGGTTTAAGGGTGCGGCGTGCGGCCCGTTGGTGCGCAGCAGTTATAAAGCGGGGGCGTTGTACCGCCGGGCCACCCGTTCCTGTGCCAAATAGACGGGTAAAATAGGCTATAATATAATTATGAAGAAATTTTTAGGTTTATTATTGGTTATGGGTTTGCTGACGGCTTGCGCGGGTGCGCCGCCCCAATGGTGGAACCCGAGCGGTTCCTATGGGAATGAATCCGTTTCCCGCCCGCAGCAAAGCGCTGCCGCGCGCACGAGCGCCACGGTGCGCCCGGACGAAACGCCTGTTCCGGCGGAAGAAGCCATTTCCACGCAAGACGATTCTTATGAAGAAATGATTTTAACTCCGCTGCAAGACGAAGAAACCGAAGAGCCGTCTGCCGGCACGCAAACGCAAAACACCATGGATATTACCCCGTCCGCGCCGGAAAGCACAACGGCCCCGGGCGGCGCCTTGCCCATGCCCAGCGTGTTAAACGAATAACCAACCGCTAAAGCGCCATTAGGCACAAGGGTTTTTCAACCCTGCGGTTAAACAAATACATAATTTGTAAAACACAATTAGGAACCCCCCGATTTTCTCAACCGGGGGGTTCATTGTTGCGTCTTCATTATTACCTTCCTTGTAGTAGTGCAACCTGCGCACAAGGGCTTATGTTATCCTACTTCTGTTTACCCTGGTACGGCCGAACCAATTACATCAACCGTCTGCCGGCAAACATCCGTCTACTGCTTACTACCGGCACCGCCTATCGGACTGCGTAGTGTGAACCCGCCGTCTTTCGGCTAAGCGCGGATACTGCCACAACCACTTCCGTACCGTATTTCAAGCGGTCCTGTTTCCCCGGTACGCTTGCGCCCGGCAAGACACGCATCCTGCTCATCTATACGGCCTCCGCTTTACTGCTCCGCCGCCGGCTGACCCGGCGCCGGCCTCCTGCTGCCGCTTTACAACCCTACTGCGCTGCTTAAATACGGCCCGTTCTTTCAGCACTTTACAGCTTTGGCTTACGCCACCGCCGGATAACGCCTCATGCCAAGTTGAACCAGGCTTACTGCTTATTTCTAGTATAAGGGAAAACAAAAAAAATTCAAGAGGTATTTTGAAAAATATTTTTACGGCGGAGAATTATAAAAAAATCCCCCGTTTTTGGCGGGGGATTTTGGGGTTATTAAAGTATTTTACAGCTTGGTAATATCTGCCACCGTTTGCGTTAAATAGCGGCGCACGCGGGCTAATAACGCCAAGCGGTTCGCACGGACGGCCGGGTCTTGCGCGTTTACCATAACTTCGGTAAAAAAGCGTTCCAGCGGGGCCTTAAAAGAACCGTACGTTTTTAAGATTTGCAGGTATTCGTCTTTGGCTTGGGCGGTGTGAACCGTGCAGCCCAAGGCGGAGTCCACCTCGTGGATTTTGTTGTACAATTCTTTTTCGGCGGGGAGTTCAAACAGGTTTTCCTGTACGTTTTCCGTCACATTTTCCGCCTTTTTGAGAATGTTGCACACGCGCTTGGCCGATTCCAACACCGCGGCAAATTCGGCCCCGGTTTTAACGGTTTCCAATGCGCCGACTAAGGCTTCCACTTGCGTAAGGGGCAGTTCGTACCAATTGGTGACGGCGTTTACCACACCTGCCGCATGGCCGCGCTGTTCCAGTACCAACGCTAAACGTTGGAACAGAAAACCGCGCAGTTCTTTGAGCCCTTTGTCCGGCGTGCCTTGCGGGTAGAGGGCGGCAGAGGCTTCCAACAACTCTTTTAAGGAAACCTGCAAACCTTTTTCCAACAAAATCCGCACGACGGCAAACGCCTGGCGGCGCAGGGCGAAGGGGTCTTCACTCCCGGTGGGGATTTGCCCGATTAAAAAGTTGCCTACCAAGGTGTCCATTTTGCCGGCTAATGCCACCAAATTGCCCGCCACCGTGCCCGGCAGCGCAGAGGCAGACGTAAGCGGATAGTAAAAATCGCGCATGGCGTCGGCTTCTTCTTTATGGCCTTCCAAGGCGGCATATTCTCCGCCCATATAGCCTTGCAATTCCGGGAATTCATATACCACATGGCTGGCTAAATCCGCATACGCATGGGACGCGGCATATTGCACCGTTTGGTTGAGCGCAGTATTGGCGGTTTTTTCACACAGCCAAAGCGCCAGTTTTTCCGTGCGGGCGGATTTGTCTAACATAGAGCCCAACCCTTCTAAAAACAACACGTTGGCCAGTTTTTGTTTGAAAAATTCCAATCCGGCTTTTTTGTCGTTTTCAAAGAAGAATACCGCGTCAGACAAGCGGGCGGACATTACCTTTTTGAAGCCGTCGCGCACTTCGTTTTGGTTGACGGAAACGCCGTCGCGCACGGCGATAAAATACGGTTGGATTTCGTGCTTGTCATTCAACACTGGGAACATTTTAATTTGTTTTTTAAGTACGGTGGTGATGAGTTCTTTAGGCAGAGTTAAAAATTTCAAATCAAAATCTCCGCCCACGGCCACAGGGTGTTCCGTAAAAAAGACGGTTTCGTGGATTAAATCTTCGTCCAAATCCGCCTGATAGCCGCGCACGGCCGCTTCCGCCGTCACGGATTTGATTAACGCCTCGCGCCGTTCCTGCGGCAGTACCAAAATAGGCTGCGGTTGGTTTTTAAGCAAATCCACATAATACTGCTTATCGGCGGTTTCTACCTTAATGGGTTTGCGCCCGAAGGAAGAAAGCGGGTAAGTATACCGGTTGGATTCCACCCCGGCTACGGCAGATTTAATCACTTTATCCCCATATAAACCAATCAGGCTTCTTA
>CAKUDJ010000146.1 GCA_934644855.1 uncultured Elusimicrobiales bacterium | reverse complement strand
AGGCCTCCCGTCCCGCCTCGCCGAAGACCGCCGCCAGCGCCTCGTCAATCCGCGCCAGATGCGCCTGGCCGGGGAGGAGGCGGCCTCCCAGGAGCAGGCACACGAGGAGAGGGAGGAGGGCAGGATAGCCGGTATAGGCGCGGATGCGTCGATGGAAGGGCATTGTCTTCAAGGTTGCCTTGTTTCATGTCGGCTCACATTGGCATGGATAACAGTTCCTGCCCCCGGGGGTTCCGGGGCGTCGGCGTCCGCTACCGCTGAGCCTCCCCATTTTGTGGGGCGTCCGGCTCCGCCGGGACGAGCGCCACCCGGAATCCGATGTCCGGTATATTGGTCCCCTTTTGCAAGGGAGGCCAATACGTTAGCCGGCCAAAAAATCTCGAAATAAACAGGACATCAAATAAGGGACTTCTCTTCTTGTTGCATGGTAGAACCAGTTCTCGTATTCGATTAGGCTATCATAGCCCAGGGTGGAATGCAGAAACTCCTCGTTGTAGCGCTTCGTCCATGTTGCCAGCGCCGTTTCGAGTTCATTGAATGCCTGGAAATCGTTTGAGTAGATTAGATCCTCCTTGATTGTCCGCATCATCCGTTCCGTATCGGCATTTCCCTTGGGATTGCCGTAGCTTGCGAAGATCTGATTGATTCCAAGTGCCTCGCAGGCACCGCGGAATGCGGTGGAGGCAGGCTGCGATCCGTGGTCGCTGACCAGTTCGGGCACGTCGCAGCCGGCGGGAAGGTCGCGAATCCCCATCGGGAACTCGGATGCGACCGCCTGTTCGAGGGCCGTGATCCAGTCCTGGCTTCTGCTGGTGCGGCTCAGGCGGGCGGCCAGAAGCTTCTTGTCGCCCCAGTCGATGACAATGTGAAGACAGGCCCCAGCCTGACTGTGGGAGCATGGTCCTGGTCATGTCGGTCCCCCGGAACCTGTTGGGTTCAATCGTCTTGGGCTTCGCCTTTTCCGTGGAGGAATTCCGCCTGGTTGCACGAAGCCTGAGGTTCTTCGGCACAAGAAGCCCATCCGCCTTCATGAGGCGAAGCACACGCTTGTGGTTGGCCTTCATGTGCTCGCGCCTGCGCAGCCATGCAGCAATGCGCTTGTAGCCCCAGGATGGGTGGTCGCACTTCAAGGCGCGTATTTTTTCAAGCAGCTGGACGTTGGCGGGGCTTTCCTTGCGGACACGGCGTTTGCGTGCAGCCATCACCAATCGTTTTTTTAACTCCATTGTAAGACTGCCGACCGCCTCGCGAAGCTTGTGGTTCTCGTCCTCAAGACGCTGGCGTTCCCTGTCGACACCGCCTCGTTCAAAAAGCCGCGACCCGTCCTCCATGAGGATATCGCGCCATCTGTAGAAGTCGGTCTGAGTGATTCCATAGGCATTGCAAAGGGCGGCTATGCTTCCATGGTCGCCTCGCAAGCCCTCCATCACAATCTTGAATTACTCCTGGGGTGTTCGTTTTTTTCGTGGTTTGCTCATCGTGGACTCCTCGAGATGCCCACTTAATTTAGTGTCCTACGTTAATTGGGTCCAATATATAAATGTATTGAGACAAATCTCCATTTATTACCGTTGACCTACCAATTGAAAACCTGTTAAATTGGCTATTCAGTAGCGCTAACACATCTAATGATTCCAGCTCGCATCCCGAGATGACCAGGAAAATATTATCAAATTTTGTTGAAATATGTTTAATTATATTAGAATTCACCCTCATATTAAATAGTTCAATTGTTCTAAGGTTTGGCATATTGGATGACTCCATGAAATCATATTGGTAGTTGCCTATTAGTCTTATAGATGACAAAGAATCAAATTGCAGTTGCAGGTCTTTTCCCTCAATTATTATATTGGCTATAACAAAAGCCTTGGCGTTTTTGGTAATTGTAAAAAAGTGTTCCGCAGGGAAATTAAACAATGTCTCGCCGTATAATTCAAGAATATCAGTTTTCAATTCGCCCATGGAGAAAAGCTCTTCTCTTTTTACATTTGTAAGACAGATGGCTCCGATTCCATCATGCTTCGATAATACAGAATAATCAATTGGGATACTTGAAGTATTGGTTATTTTAAAGTATTTCGCATGATATAGATATGTTGACAAATCATTAAAGTCAAATGCAGGACCTTTATAATGGAATTTTAGGGACGTATATTGACATGCTGGATATGCAGACAGATTAACTTTGTCATTTGTTCCAGAAATGGATAGGCTGTCACCGAAAAATAAGACTATGCATTCTTCCAGGTTATTATCGTTAATGATTTTTTTTACTATGGCATCCTGTTGCCGTCTGAAGGATTCGATTTCAGAAACGCATGACTGGATACAAAGTAAAAAGAGAAGGGATATTGACAAACCCAGAAATCTCCGAACGAAAAAGTTACTAATTTGCATTGTTGTTCTCCTTTGGGATTACCAGAATTTCCACCACCTATCCTTTGAAACAACCGGTGTTAATGGCTTGAAATTTTTACAATTTGTCATGCATGATGCAATAAATGCACTATGAACAGATTGATATAATTCTTGACAAATACTGTGGCAATCAACATCCTTTGGAGTCTCAGGGAATGGTGGGCAGGGTATTTGGCAGTTTCCGTTTTTTCTTCTTACCTCATTTATTCTTTGGCATTCCATAAAATCTGCATATTGCTTATATAGACATAACACTCTTTCTAAAGAAGGTGTAAAATCATCACTTGGATTTGATGGCAATGAGGTTAATAGTCCTGAGCCAGGGACTCCGTGTAGGCCAAGGTTATCGTATGAATTAGTATAATGATTGCCTATGAACATGTATAAATTCGGATAATCATGTGTTTCTAAAGGATCACGTCTTGTCCATCGAGCTAGTTTAGGATGATAGTACCGAAAGTTATAATATATAAGCCTCGAATTATCATCGTATTTTTCGGAAGAAAAACTGATTAAGTCCCTTTCTAGGCATGTGATCCTTCCTGTTGGTTGAAATATTAACGACATCATAATGTTTTGAGTGCTCCCCGTCCCCTGCATGACATTCTTGTTCGCGTCGTGGAGGAAGTAGGAGGCGCCTGTTGCGTCCGTGGTGGCGAGGATGACGTCCAGAC
>CAKUDJ010000145.1 GCA_934644855.1 uncultured Elusimicrobiales bacterium | reverse complement strand
CTACAACGGCTTTGTCATGGACGGTTGCTTCGCCGGTAATTTCTATGCGGTCATCCCGTCCGACAATAACGGCGGAAACCAAGTTGGTTTCTTTCCACGCAGAAACCGTTTTGTTTTGCACATCAAATACCGTTAAAGCATCTTTTGCTTCTTGGGCACCAACGGTTGCAGCCGTCAAAAGTACGGCTAGCGCAAATATAAAGTTTTTATTCATGGGATATCTCCTTAAAAAGATGATACTTTAGTATAGCTGTTTGTAGGCAAAAAAACAAGAGTAAAACTATCCCCGGTATTGCCCGGGATAGCGGCTGCATTTGCTTACATTTTATAAAAACGTACCGTACCGGTAAATCCGCCAGACAAAGAATGGTAGACGTCTGTATAGGAGGATTTGCATATTTGGGTAGCCTTGGTTCCTCCTGCCACACAAGCAAGCGCAGGAATATTATTTGTGTTGGCATTGGTCACAACACCCGCCCCAATTTTTTCTGTTTGGGATATGTTTGCAAGGTTTGTTCCCGGGGAATATAGGACCGTAACAAGAGGAGTGCTAGTATATCCCACTAAATAATTCCCGACGCGGCACTGTCCGCTAGTGTTGCACGTTTTCTCTCCAAAAGTCACCATATCGGGAAATTCCGCATTGGTGGGATATGACCCGTTAGTAGCATGAAACATAGCCAAATTATCTCTAATGGTTTTGGCTATGGGGATGGCCGCCGCCATGCGGGCCTTCATAACGGATTTTTGATATTGCGGCAGGGCCACGCTAGACAAAATTCCGATAATCAACACCACTACTAATAATTCAATGAGTGTAAAACCTTTATTCATAATAATCTCCTATAAAACTATCATTAAAAGTATAATAAAACTTTACCCGGATGACAAGGCCAAGCGTTAAAAACCGTTTTGTGCGTAGCACGGCGTGGGAATGGGTCACCCCAAAAAACAGAAAAAGTTATAATAAAATCAGGCGTAAAAATAAACGGAGCTTTTATGAATAAAATTGGGATTATTTTTTGTTTGTGCGTATTTTTGGGGGCACCTTTGGCGGCGCAGGAGTATACGGTTGTTCACGGGGAGCGGAAATTTGCCGATTTGGGCAACTGGGGCGCGTATTCCGGCGGGGAAATGACGTTGGGTTTAGGTATGGCGCAAAGTCCGTCCGGCCCTAAAGGCGGCGGGGATTACACCAAACCGGGGGCCGTGTTGGGGGCGGCCGCGCTAGTAGATATGACCCCTTTTTTAACTACGGGGGCCGAATACAATTACGCCGCTTTCCGCACCCCGGCGGCCGTGCGGGGCACGGAATACACCCTGCAAACGCAGGAAGTGTTCGGCCTGTTCAAATTTAAGTGGAATGTAGCCAAAAATTTCCGCGTGTATGCGCCGCTTGGGGTGGGGGGCGCGTGGCTGCGCTTAACGCGGCGGCAGGCGGGGGAAGAATCGTTCCGGGATAAATGGGCCGTAACCGCAACGGCGGGCGCGGGGGTGGAAGTAGACCTGAGCCCTACTTATTTTATCGGGGCGGAATACCGCTATGTGCTGCCGTTTATCCAAACGGCGGATTTGGACCCGGCAAACGGCAGTTCGCGCTATTTGCAAATGCACCATTTTTTTGTGCGGATTGGCAAACGCTTTTTTTAGGGGTTGCGCGTGCCGACGCAAGCTGAAACAGAATAATAAAAAAACCCCGGCGGAGCCGGGGGCTGTAAAAAATGTTTCAGCGTTTGGGCGGAAACTAGATTTTCATAATTTCGGCTTCTTTGGCTTTGATGGTTTTGTCAATTTCGGCCACATACAAATCCGTAGCTTTTTGCACATCCCCTTCGTAGCGTTTCAAGTCGTCTTCGGTAATTTCACCCGTTTTTTGCGCTTTTTTGAGCTTTTCAATCACTTCGCGGCGGTTGTTGCGTACGGCCACTTTGTAGTCTTCGCTCATTTTAGAAATATTTTTAGCCAACTGTTTGCGGCGGTCTTCCGTCATGGACGGCAGCGTAATGCGGATGACTTTGCCGTCGTTTACCGGGCTGGCGCCCAAATCGGCCTTTTGGAGGGCTTTATCAATATCGTTAATGGCGCTGATGTCCCACGGTTGGATTTCCAACGTTTTAGCGTCCAATACATTAATCATAGCCATTTGTTTAATGGGGGTTTGCGTGCCGTAATAATCTACGCGGATGTTTTCCAACAGACCCGTGCTGGCACGGCCGGTGCGGATGGTGGCCAAATCCCGTTCCAAATGTTTAACGTGGTCGGCCATTTCGGTTTTGGTTTTGCTGATAAGAGCGCTGATTCCTTCCATAAAATCCTCTTTGCGTGTGATTTAATAAATATATTTGTATTATAGCAATTCTTGGCATTTTCGTCAGCGTTCATACGCGCGCGCGGGTGTTCTTGCCCATGCGCGGTGTTATTTTGTAAACTAAATTGCGGTGTGCCGCCTGTGGGGGATGATATGAACAATTTAGAACTTAAAATGTTGGACGCCTTAAAAGACTTGAAAGAAAACCACCATGTATTGGGGGTAAAGGCGGAGTTTGAGGCTGAGGGAACCCGCATGGAAGAAGCCATGCGCCTAAAGGAAGTAGTCACGCGGGCGGGGTTGGATTTAACCATAAAAATAGGCGGGTGCGAAGCCGTAAAAGATATGTATGATGCCCGCACCATCGGCGTAAGTGCCATTGTGGCCCCCATGATAGAATCCGCCTATGCGCTTTCCAAATACATTAAACGCGCAACATTCGTGTTCCCACAGGAAGAGCGCGCCTATATCAAATTTTTATTTAACATAGAAACCATCACCGGGCTGAACGCGCTGGAAGAAATGCTTACTTTGCCGCAGGCCGACCAAATAGCCGGGGTGGTGTTTGGCCGTACGGATATGACGGGCTCTTTGGGGATGGATAAGGATGATATTAACCACCCGCGCATTTTGCAGTACGCGCAGGAAATTGCCAAACTTACGCAAAAATATCACAAAGAACTGGTTATCGGCGGCGGAGTGTCGGCCGATTCCCTGCCGTTTTTTGCCCAACTGCCTGCCGGGGCGCTGACCCGGTTTGAAACGCGCAAAGTGATTTTTGATGCCC
>CAKUDJ010000144.1 GCA_934644855.1 uncultured Elusimicrobiales bacterium | reverse complement strand
TTGCGCACCCATAACGCGCACACGCCGGAGCCTGTGGCGCAAAGCACCAATACAAGCCCGGTGGTAAAAAGCATATTCCCCATACCCACCAACGGGGAAACAATACTGCCGAACAGGAATCCGCACGCCCCCAATAAGGCCGAGCCGGTGCCGGCCTGTTGGCGCACGCTATCCATGGCTAAGGTGGTGGCGGCGGTTAAGGAAAGCCCCATCATAAATAATAAGGCAAACAGCAACCCTTCAAACAGCCAGATGTTGGCTCCGCCCAATAAGGCGCCCCATACCAATACACTGCCTATAAACATACCCGCGCAACTGGTTAAAACGCAGTTTTCCTGCCGCTTGAATTTAACGGACAGGCCGGCCCCAACGCCGATAGCTACGGCATTTATCCCAAAAAACAAGCTAAATGCCAACGGGCTGAAGCCGTAATGCTGTTGGATGATAAACGGCGAGGCGGCAATATACGCAAACAAAACGCCCAGCGCGCAGGACATTTGCAGCGTGTAGCCCATAAAGGTTTTGTTGGTGCAGACGCCCTTAAATAAAGAGAAAGTTTTAAGGAGCGGGGTGCGGGAGCGTTTGGCGCGGGATAAAGATTCGTTAAAATGGATACACGCGCCTAACAGTATAATGCCCAGTACAAACAGAACCGCAAACACGCCGCGCCAATCGGTCCATTTTAATACGGCACCGCCAATGATGGGGGCCGATACCGGGGCAATCCCGTTAATGGCGCCGACAATCGCCAACGCTTTGGCCAGGCTCGCGCCCTTAAATTTATCCGTGGCAATAGAGCGGGAAATAACAATTCCGCCCGCCGCCGCGCAACCTTGCACAAAACGCAACAGGACAAAAAACCAAATGCCCGGCGCCCAAATGCACCCCAAGGTGGCCCCTAAAAAGAGCCATAAAGAAATCAAGAGCGGCAAGCGGCGGCCGTACTTATCACTAAGCGGGCCGAACAGGATTTGCCCCGCGGCCAAGCCCAACATGGAAAAAGTGAGCCCCAACTGCACTTGTGGGGTACTGGCATTAAAAAATGCCGTCATGGCCGGTAGGCTGGGCAAATACATATCCGTCACAAACGGGCCGAAGGCGGTTAGCATGCCCAAAAATACAAATAAAAAAAAGGCCGAATTGCGCCTTTTTGTGGAGTGTCCCTGCCAGGTTTTTTTGGTATTGCTCATATATAAATATAGTATCTTTTTTGGGAGCAGATTTTCAAATTTCCGTCTATTGTAAAAAAGGGGGAAAAAGGTTATTTTGATGTCCGGCGGCGCGTATAATTGGTAAAATATAAATAGGTCACGCGTGAAGTCACATCACGCAAATTCAAAACCGAAGGAAAAACTATGCTGCCTAAAGCTTATGAGCCGCAAGAAGTAGAAAAAAAACTTGCCGATAAATGGCAAAATGCCAAATTGTTCGCCGCCAAGGCGGATAAAACCAAAAAACCGTTTGTTATTGTAATTCCGCCGCCCAATATCACGGGCGCTTTACACATGGGGCACGCCTCTACCAACACTTTGCAAGACGTTTTAATCCGTGCCCACCGTATGTTTGGGGAAGATGCCTACTGGGTGCCGGGTACGGACCACGGCGGTATTGCCACCCAAAACGTCATTGAAAAGAAACTTTCCAAAGAAGAACACAAATCCCGCCACGACCTCGGCCGCGAAGCCTTTGTGCAAACCGTTTGGCAATGGTATAATGAATGCGGCAACGCTATTTTTAACCAATTTCGCAAAATGGGTTGGGCGTTGGACCTTTCCGATATCCGCTTTACCATGGACGAAAAACGCGCCAAAGCCGTTTACGAATGTTTCCGCCAATGGTGGGAAAAGAAATACATTTACCGCGGTAAACGCTTAATCAACTGGTGCGTGCGGTGTTCTACGGCGCTTTCCGATATTGAAGTGGAACACGAACAACACGCCGGAAAATTGTGGTATTTGCGTTATAAAGGGGAAGACGGCTCCGACGGTGTGGTTATTGCCACCACCCGCCCGGAAACCATTTATGCCGATGCCGCTATTGCCGTAAACCCGAAGGATGAACGCTACAAAAATTTAGTGGGCAAAAAAGTAATTATTCCGTTGGCAAACCGCGCCATTCCCGTAATTGCCGATGAAGCCGTGGAAATGGAATTTGGTACCGGCGCCCTCAAAATTACCCCGGCGCACGACGCTACCGACTACGAAGTCGGCCAACGCCACAACCTGCCTGTTATGACGGTGATTAACGATAAAGGCAAAATGGTCAACTGCCCGGAAAAATACTTGGGTATGGACCGCGAACTCTGCCGCAAAGAAACCGTGAAAGATTTGGATGCCGCAGGCTTGTTGGTAAAAGAAGAAAAATACAACAATGCGGTTTCCACCTGCTACCGCTGCCACAGCCCCATTGAGCCGTTTATGAGCGAACAATGGTTTGTAAAAATGGATAAATTGGCCCAGCCCGCTATTGAAGCGGCGGAATCCGGTGCCTTGCAATTCCACCCGGCCAACTGGAAAAATCCGTTTTTGAATTGGCTGAAAAACATTCAAGATTGGTGCATTTCCCGCCAAATTTGGTGGGGGCACCGTATTCCGGTGTGGTATTGCCGCCAATGCAGCGCAAACGGCTTAACTTTTGCTACCGATAAACAAGGCCGCGAACAACTGACGAAAGTATCCTTTGAAGACGGCGCCCAACCGATTGTATCGTTCGGCAAGCCGGAAAAATGCCCCCATTGCGGCGGGCATGATTTGGTGCAAGACCCGGATGTGTTGGATACCTGGTTTTCTTCCGCATTGTGGCCCATGTCCGTTTTCGGCTGGCCGGAAAAAACGCCCGAAATGGAACATTTCTATCCTACCAGCGTCATGGTGACCGGGTACGAAATTTTGTACCTGTGGGTGGCGCGTATGGTGATGACCGGGCTGGAATTTACCGGCAAATTGCCGTTCAAAGATGTTTACCTCAACGGCATTATCCGTGATAAAAGCGGCAAAAAAATGTCCAAATCGTTGGGCAACGTCATTGACCCCTTGGATATGACCGCCAAATACGGTACGGATGCGGTGCGGTTCTCCCTACTCATGCAGGCCGTGCCCAGTAAAGA
>CAKUDJ010000143.1 GCA_934644855.1 uncultured Elusimicrobiales bacterium | reverse complement strand
GGGGGCCGGGCTTGTTTTTATTACCGGGGTAGCGGACGATATGCACAAGCCGGAAGGGGTCAAATCCTGGGTCAAACTGGCAGCGCAAGGGGCGGCGGCCGTTATTTTAATGGCGTATGGGGTGCATATCCAGGTGTTTGATTGCCCGTGGTTGGATTATCCCCTTTCCTTTTTTTGGGTGATTGGCATTACCAACGCATTTAATTTGTTGGATATTTCAGACGGCCTCTGCGCTTCCCAAGCGGCCGTGAGCGCGTTGGGGCTCGCGTGGATTGCCCTGCCCGGCGAAGCCGTTTATGTCAACTTTGCGGCCCTGGCGCTCCTGGGGGCGTGTATCGGTTTTTGGCCGTACAACCACGCCAAACGCTTAAAAACTTTTTTGGGCGACAGCGGCAGTATGCTGCTCGGCTTTTTACTGGCCGCCTTGTGTATGGGCACCGGATACAGCCAACACACCAACTTGGGCTTTTTGGCGCCGTTTTTTATTTTGGCGGTACCGCTGTTTGATACGTTATTTGTTATGCTGGCCCGCGCCTTAAAAGGCAAAAACCCCTTGGCGGGAAGCCCCGACCATATCGCCCAACGCCTCAAACGCGCGTTTCACTTTTCCACCCGCACTGTATTAACCCTTTATATTTTATGGGCCTTATTTAACAATTTACTGGCTTTTGCGCTTACCCGGTGGAACACCCGCGGCGCGCTTGCCTTAATGATTTTCAGCGCCGTATATATGGCGGCGGCTTGCCTATTTTTACTACGCACGGGGAACCCGTCCCATGAAAACTAAAGTGCTTATTATCGGCGCGGGGCTTACCGGGCTCAGCGCGGCTTACCACTTGGAACAGGCCGGATTTTACGATTACCTCCTGTTGGAAGCCGCCCCCACGCCCGGCGGTTTATGTAAAAGCACGGAAAGGCAAGGTTTTACCTTTGATAAAAGCGGCCATTTGCTCCACCTGCGCGACCCGTACGCCTTGGATTTTTTCCGCCGCCTTTTGCCTTTGCACCGTTTAGAACGCAACGCCGTGGTTTATACGCAAGGGGTGCAAATTCCGTTTCCGTTTCAGGCCCATACGCATTTATTGCCGCAACCCGCGCGCGGCGTGTGCCAAAGCGGGCTTGAAAATCCGCCCGCCATAAAAGAACCCAAAACCTTGCAAGAGTGGGGCCTGGCCGCATTCGGCCCCGGCGTATACCAATACTTTTTGAAACCGTACAACACTAAACTTTGGGGCGCAGACCCCGCCTGTATGACGGCAGAATGGTGCGGCACTTTTATCCCCCCCGCCCAAGCAAAAAGCGGCCAAAAATTAGGCTATAACGCCCATTTTTATTATCCCGTAAAAGGCGGGGCAGAGGCCATTATCCGCGCGTTGGCGGCGCGCGTAAAAAATTTGCACACCCATACGGCCGTGCATACAATCCACTGGCCCTTAAAAACCGCCCGCACGGCCCGCGGACCGGTGGCTTTTGAGCGGGTTTTATCCACCGTGCCCCTGCCGGATTTTTTGCGTTTGGGCGGGCTCGGCGCGCTAGCTAAACCGCTTGCGGCCGCGCCTATCCGCGTGCTGAATGTGGCAGTCAAACACCCGTTCAACCGCTTTCATTGGGCGTACTTCCCGGACGAAGACGTGCCGTTCTACCGGGTAGGGGTGCAAAGTGCGTTTTCCCCCGCCAACGCGCCGGACGGCTGCGCTTCTTTTTATGTGGAATTACCCGGCAAAACTCCGCCTTCCCCGCAGGAGGAAAGCCGCATTTTGAGCGCACTTGCCCAAAAAGGTATAATAAAAAAAGAAGCCGTTTTATTTACTTTTTGGCAGTATTTACCACACGCTTACGCGCTGTACGATTTTGCCCGCACTCCCGCCGTACAACAGGCCGCACGCCGCCTAGAAGGCCTGGGGGCCGTTTTGGCCGGAAGATACGGTTTGTGGGAGTATTCCTTTATGGAGCGGGGGTTCCTGCAAGGGCGCCAAGCGGCATTAGATTTGTTAAAGGATTTAGCATGAAGATACTTGTTTTCGGGGGCAGTTTTGACCCGGTACACCAAGGCCATGTGGCCTTATTCAAAAAAGCCTTAAAGGCCGTGTCGCCCGACGTGGCGCACATTGTGCCGGCGTATCACTCTCCGTTTAAGGCCAAATCGCCCACGCCGTTCAAATTGCGTATGCAAATGCTCAAAAAAGCCTTTGCGGGGCTTGGCGAAAATATTATTTTTGACGATTACGAACTCAAACGCGGCGGAAAAACCTACACTTGCCAGTTGATTGAATACCTGCAAAAACGCTATAAAAAGCCGGAAATTTATTTGTTGGTGGGAACGGATTGCCTAAACGACGTACACAACTGGAAAAACCCGGCAATCATCTTTAACAACGCCGTGGTGGTGGCCGGCAAGCGCAAAGGGTATAACGAAAACCCCGCCGCTTTTAAGCATATTTTTCTGCCGGGGTTTTTCCCAAAACTTTCGTCCAGCCGGGTGCGCGCACACAATTTAGCCTGCGGGGACATACCCAACACCGTTCCCGCCGCCGTCCGCCCGCTGATAGAACAACACCAACTGTACGGTTTATCCATTCATGCCTGGTTAAAAAGTCACCTCAAAACAAACCGCTATATTCACTCCAAAAGTGTGGCGGAACTGGCGGCCGTACTCAGCGATATTTATAATGTAAATGTGGAAAGCGCCGTAAAATGCGGCATTTTGCATGACGCCGGAAAAAGTATGTCCGGCGAGCAGCTCATCCGCTTTTGCAAAGAGCACAAAATCAATGCCCCGTTCTTTGAGGCTATTTGCGCCCAAGAGCCCAGCCTGCTGCACAGCTATGTTTCCCGTTGGCTGGCCCGCAATATTTTTAATGTAAAAGATAAAGAAATCCTAAACGCTATTGCCGAACATACCTTGGGCAGCTTGCACATGAGTACGCTTTCCAAAATTCTGTTCGTAGCGGATATATCCTCCAAAGACCGTAAATATAAAGACGCGTTTGTCATACGCAACATGGCCCTGCAAGATTTAGACCGCGCCCTTTTATATGCGGCCAACCGTAAACTGTTGTTTACCATAGATTCTCAAAAATGGCTTTGCCCGTTAGGTACACGCTTATGGAACCATTTGGT
>CAKUDJ010000142.1 GCA_934644855.1 uncultured Elusimicrobiales bacterium | reverse complement strand
CTGCCTTGGAGGGGGAAATGGGCGTGTTGCCCGGACACGCCAAAATGATAGTGCAGTTGGGCATGGGCTCACTGCGCTATAAACAGGGCGAAAAAGAGCAAGAATTTGCCGCGTTGGGCGGGTTTGTGGAAATCCTGAACGATACGGTAAATGTATTTGCCGAAAGTGCCGGCCTGGCGGATGAAATTGACGAAGAGGCCGAAGCACAAAAAATCAAGCGCGCCAAAGAAAGTTTAACCAACAAAGACGCGGATATTGATTTTGAATTGGCAGAAATAGAGCTTAAACAAGCCATTGCCCGCATGAAAGTTAAAAAGCGGCATATTTAATCACATAAAAACCCCTGCGTGCCTAAAGTGCGCAGGGGTTTTTCATGTAAGGGAATATGACGGATACATAAAAAGCGGTTGGTGCGTTGTATCAAGCGGCCCGTTAAGCCGGGCGGTAGCGGGGATTTTGTATAATAAAACCGGGGAAGAAGTACACTTCCCCGGTTTTTGTGTGCAGGGGGAAAAGATGAAATTTTTGTGTTATCTTCTGGTGTTTACCGTCGGAGCGGCGGGCGGTTGGTATGCCCAACAAATGTATGTGGCTCAACAGGCTCAAAAGCCGGCTCCCACGCGGGCCGCATTGGCCCAACAAGCGGCGGCGGGCAACGCGGCGGCCGCTTATCAACTGGGGGAAATGTATTTAACCACCCAAGGGGGCGCGGCGGAACCGGGAACGGCGGCCGCGTATTTCCGTTTAGCCGCATTTAAGGATTTTATGCCCGCCCAAAACGCGTTGGCCCGCTTTTATGAAGAAGGACTGGCCGGGGTGACAAAAAACGCCACCGAGGGCCTGTTTTGGCGTATGTTGGCCGCGCGGGCGGACAGCGCCGAGGCCCGGCAAATCGTAAAAGAAGCGTTTTCACAAAATCCGTCTGTTTACGCACAGGCCTTGGAAATTTTTACGGCTTACGAGCAAGCCCGCCTGGGCAACGGCGCGGGGGCCTTGGCCTTTGCCGCCCAGTTGGAAAAAGGCGGCGCGCTGAACGAAGATGAAGAAGAAAGCATAAAGTGGCTGACGGTAGCTGCCGCGCAGCAAATCCCGTCCGCACAGGCGCGGTTGGGGCTCAAATATGCGCAGGGGTTGGGCGTTGCCAAGGACGAAAATAAAGCATACGGCTTGCTTGCTCCGGCGGCGGAAGCGGGGGACCCGTTGGCCCAGTTATATTGGGGCCGGCGGGCGTACACGCAAAGCGCGGCCGAGGGCGGCCCGGATTATGCGGAGGCGTTCAAATGGTTTATGAGCGCCGCCGATAAAGGCAATACGGAAGCGCAATATTTAACCGGGGTGATGTATATGCAGGGGCAGGGTACGGAAAAATCGGTTCCCAAAGCGCTGCAAGCCTTTAGCCGCGCGGCCGAGGGCGGGCACGCCAGCGCGCAGTATGTGGTGGGGCAAAGTTATTACAAGGGGCTGGGCATCCGCCGCAACAGGAGTGAAGCCCGCAAATGGCTCACCAAGGCGGCTGCCAACGGCAACCAAGCCGCCAAAGAGCTGTTGGAAGAAATAAAATAACGTAAAAGCCGCCCCTTACCGGGACGGCTTTTTTGTGCGTACGCTTTGGGCAAAATTAAAAATACGCGCGACCTTCTTTGTGTAAACGCACCCGTTTTGTTTTTAAGTTCAAAATAAACTTTTGTACGGCGTCTTGCCCGGCAAGGGGCGTTTCGTTATACAGGGTAATAATAACGCCGTCCGCGTCCGCGGCATTGAGGCCTTTTTCCAAGTGGGCGGGGTCTGTATAGGGGCCGGCGGATATGCCCAAACGGAGCTGTTTATTGGCATAGGGGAGAATATTTAGCAGGTGTTGCCCGGGCAGCAGGGTGGTCACTTTGACCCCGTTAAACAACAGGGGCGTGCCTGCTTTTATGCCGCTGCGGTATTCGTTAATCAGCATTTGTGCCCAAGCAATCGGGGTGGCTATGCTGATGTCTTGCTTGGGGTAGCCCAGGCGCGGTAAATCCATTTGCCAACGCGTTAAAAATTCATCGTCGCTTAATATGCTGCCGCAATGCACGCCTATCACTTCGTTATACCGGTTGAAAAGCGGGCTGCCGCAATAACCGTTGCGGGGCTTATGGGCCAGTTCGTAAGAGGTGACAATCCTTCTCGGGTTCGCGGCCAAAATGGTGCGGTGGTCGGCCCGGTTATAAATAGAACGCCCGTAGCCAACGGAAAATGTTTCCGCCCCTGCTTTTATGCTCCGCGGGGAAACCGATAACGGTTTTAATACCCGGGCGGCGTTCGGCGGTAAAAGAAATACGGCTACATCCGCGCCGTCGCGCGTGCCGCGGAACATTTTTAACGGCTTAAATTCATGCTTTTTCCCATTGATAGTAAATTGCAGGGTGACGTCGTCATACATCATGGAGGCGATATGGGCGGCGGAAACCCCCCATAAGTATTTTTGTCCGTTGAAATTTTCCTGGATGACAAAGACCGTGCCTTTCCAATCGGCCGCCGGATGGCTCACTAACCCAACGGAGCGTTGGGCGTTATTTTTTAAGGCGTTTAAGCGCGCTTGGGCGGTGCGGCGTGCCAATACGGAGCCGGCAAGCGCTTTTTGGGCGGTGCGGCGGGCCAAAGATTGTTTGGCTTGTTTCTGTGCCTTACGTGCGGAGGCTTTGGCCGCCGCTTTTGGGGCTGCGGGTTTCTCGTTGCGTGCCGCGTCGGCCAATTTTTTCAAAACCCTCTTAAAAACCGGGGACCCCTGTGCGTTTAGCGCCGGGGTGAAGCAAAGGGTCAAACCCAAAAATAAAACAAATTTTCTCATATTTATATTATCGGATTTTTGAAAGCGCGTGCGCCAGGGCCGTTGGGCCCAATGCCGCCTGGGCCTTTGTCCCCACCCCGGCATAAAAAACCCCGCCGTCGGGCGGGGTTTGCGGTGCGGGAAATCAGGTCAGCCCCGGGTAGAGCGGGAATTTATCCAAAAACGCTTTTACCTGTTGGGCAATTTCCGCCAGGCGCGTGTCATCCTGCGCGTTGGAAATGGCCGTATCTATAAACGCGGCAATTTGGGCCATATCCGCTTCTTTCATCCCGCGCGTGGTGACGGCGGGCGTACCCAAGCGTAA
>CAKUDJ010000141.1 GCA_934644855.1 uncultured Elusimicrobiales bacterium | reverse complement strand
AAAATGGCAGAGGGCGGCGGCCGTTAAAATTTCAAAAAAATTCAGTTCTTGTTCTTCTTCCTGGAAAACCTGCAAAACGGCGGAGGCAAAATCCGCCTTAGAAATGTTTTTGGCGTTGACTTGGATGCGCTCGCACGGGTCGCACAAATGCGGGGAAACAAACAGCCCGGTTTTATACCCGGCCTGGCGGAGCGTTTCGGCCGTCAGCGCGGCCACGGAGCCTTTGCCGTTGGTGCCCGCAATATGAATGACTTTGAACCGCTCCTGCGGGTTGCCCAAACGCTCCAAAAGGGCCGTCAAACCGTCCAATCCGGCCCCGCAACCCACGCTGCTGCGCGTTAAAATATAATCAAATACTATCTTAAAACTCATTTTTATCCGGGTTATAACGGCGTATATCCGCCCCTAAAGCGGTTAATTTTTGCTCCAAATCTTCATAGCCGCGGTCTATGTGATACACGCGCTCAATTTCCGTCGTGCCGCGGGCCGCCAGCCCGGCAATTACCAGGGCCATACCGCCCCGCAGGTCGGACGCCATTACATGCGCGCCGGACAAACTTTCCACGCCGTTTATGCGGGCGATACTTTTTTCGGTTAAAATATCCGCCCCCATGCGCACCAGTTCCGGCGCGTGCATAAAGCGGTTTTCAAAAATATCTTCGTCTATTTCCGCCGCGCCGCCGCAAAGGGCCATCAGGGTCATCCACGGGGCTTGCAAATCCGTCGCAAAACCCGGGTACGGCGCCGTGCGCATCCGCAGCGGTTTTACGCGCCCTTCGTACGGCAAAACGTGTACGCTGTCGGCGGAAATTTCCAAGGGAACACCCGCCTCCTGCAAATCTTCCAGTAAAATAGAGTTGTGTTCCGGCACACAATGATTAACCACCACATCCCCGCGCGTGGCGGCGGCGGCAATCATATAAGAGCCGGATTCAATCCTATCCGCCACTACGCTGTGTTCCGCCCCGTGCAAGGAACTTTTCCCGCGCACCGTTAAATTGCCCTTGGCGTCCGCCGTAATATCCGCCCCCATTTTGTTGAGGAACGCAATCACGTCGTCCACTTCCGGCTCTTTAGCCACGTTTTCCAACACCGTTTCCCCGGGGATTAAACAGGCGCACATCAGCAGGTTTTGGGTGGCCCCCACGCTGGGGAAGCGCAACACAATTTTGGCCGGTTGTAATTTATCCGCCGATAAAACCACGTTTCCGTTGGCGGTGACGGCCTGCGCCCCCAATTTTTCAAATCCTTTTAAGTGGATATCCACCGGGCGCACGCCGATAGCACACCCGCCGGGCAAGGGGATTTCCGCCGTCTTAAACCGGGCGAGCAGCGGCCCCGCCACCCAAAAACTGGCGCGCATTTGCTTAACCAGTTCATAAGGCAAACTATTTTTGAGCGGCCCGTTGGCGCTAATTAAAGCGGTACCGTTTTTATATTCCACTTTTTTGCCCAGATATTCCAAAATTTTAAGCGTGGTGCGCACGTCGCGCAAGTTGGGCACGCGGTGAATGGTGCAAGGCTCGTCCGTCAGCAACGTGGCCACCAAAATAGGCAACGAGGCATTTTTGCTCCCGCTGGTTTGCACCACCCCGTGTAATTTTTTACCGCCCTGAATAATAAATCTGTCCATAAGAAAAAACTCCTGATAAAAATTAAATTTTTTGTGCTAAAACAAAACGCTCTATTCCAAATATATCTTTTTTTACGGTGGCCCGCCACCCCAAAGCATTTAATAAGGAGGCCACCCCGGCCGGCTGGCCTTGGCAAAGCTCCAACCCCAAAATGCTCCCCGCGTGCGTAAAACGGCCCGCGCGGCGGATAATTTGGCGGGTAAGTTGCAATCCGTCCGGGCCGCCGTCTAACGCCAAGGCGGGTTCCGCCTGTACTTCCCGCATAAGTCCGGGCAAATCCCCCGACGGGATATACGGCGGGTTAGACACAATAATATCAAAATTCCCCTGCACATTTTCCCACAAATCGCTTTCTATAAACGTGATTTTTTCTTGCAGTTTTAAGCGTTCGGCATTGTGGCGGGCCACTTGTAAGGCGCGGGGCGAAATATCCGCCGCCGTCACGCACGCATGGGGCAGTTGCGCCGCCAACGCAAGCGCAATACAGCCGCTCCCGGTGCATAAATCTAAAATCTTCAGCGGGACTGCGGGGTTAAAAAAATGAGCGGCCCAATCCACCAGTTCTTCGGTTTCCGGGCGCGGGATTAATACGTCCGGCGTGACGGAAATTTCCAAATTGCAAAAAGGCTGAAACCCCGTAATATACGCCAGCGGCTCCCCGGCGGCGTGACGCGCCACCAGCCGTTCATACGCTTGATGTTTGTCCGCAGGCAAAGGATCCTGCCCAAAGGCCGTAAGCCAAGTGCGGAACGTGTGCAACAGGTGCGCAAGCAGAAATTCCGCATTGGCGCGGGGTTCCGTACAGCCGGATTGGGTTAAAACCTGCTCCGCTTGCGCTAAAGAGTCCCGCACGGTCAGGCTCATAATAACCCTGCCGCCGCGGCCTGCTTCAGCCCCGCGCACCGGCCCTTCCACCGATTACCCCAAGAACCATTCCCGCATAAGACGAGAAAGTTTTTCAGCAAACGGACGTTAGGAGTGGATTTCATGGAAAGGGGCCGTTAAATTTGTAAATTTTTGAGTTTTTGTTCCACACGCCACGCGCGCAAATCTTCCAAAATAGGCTCAATATTGCCCTGCATAATTTCCAACAAGTTGTGGTAAGATTTATCGGTGCGGTGGTCCGTCACGCGGCTTTGCGGGAAGTTATAAGTGCGGATTTTTTCCGAGCGGTCCCCGGTGCCTACCTGGGATTTGCGCTCATCATAAATTTCTTTATTGCGCTTATCTTCTTCCATTTGGTACAGTTTGGCGCGCAGCATGGCCATGGCTTTTTCGCGGTTTTTGCCTTGGTGGCGTTCTTCGCGGCAGGCCACTACTACGCCGGTGGGTTTGTGGATGATACGCACGGCGGTTTCCACCTTGTTGACGTTTTGGCCGCCGGCCCCGCCGGAGCGGCAGGTTTCCATAATTAAATCTTCGGGGCGGATTTCAATATCAATTTCTTCGGCTTCCGGCATAATGGCTACCGTGACGGTAGAGGTATGCACGCG
>CAKUDJ010000140.1 GCA_934644855.1 uncultured Elusimicrobiales bacterium | reverse complement strand
GAATTTAAGTGGCTTAAATTATAAAAGCTAACCTATAATGCAACTCCCCGGTGGGCCATACAGCCTTCCGGGGAGTTTTTATCTGTTATAAAACGGCTAGTTTAAGTCTTCGCCGGATAGGGCGCCTTGCTCCGTTAAATATGCCCGCAACGCCTCCCCTTCGGCCAAATCCAATACGCTCAAACGGTTGGTGCGGACGTGCACATCATATTTCCCTTCTGCCAATAGCTTACCCGCTTCGCGCCGGGCCGCCCGGTGTTCTTCGTTCTCATCTTCCGGCTGCAACAGTTCCAACGCATCCAGGGCGGAAATTTCTTCCTTTTCCCGCGCGTTTACATTGGCCCCGTGTTCCACCAAAATCCGGGCCAACTCCAAATCTTCCTGTTGGGCGGCCCACATTAAGGGCGTATAGCCGTAATGGTCTGCGCCGTCCGCTTTGGCCCCGGCCGCCAAAAGCACCCGGGCCGAGTCCGCCGCTTTGCAACGCGCCGCCCACGCCAAAGCCGTCAAGCCGCGGGCGTCTTCCTGCTCGGTATGCGCCCCATGGGCCGCTAAAAATTCCGTAATTTCCGCCTGGTTGTTAATGCAGGAGGCCATTAACGGCGTGCGTCCGTCGTCCGTAGCGGCATTTACATCTGCCCCGGCCTCTACCAAAAAGTGTGCTGCGTCCGTTTTACCTTGCAGGGCGGCTATCGTCAGCGCGCCGGTGCCGTCGGGCAGCTCGGCATTTAAGGAAGCCCCGCGCACCGCCAAAAAGCGCACGACTTCCGCATTTCCGCCTTGAACGGCTACCAAAAGCGGCGTCCAACCGCTGGACAAATGCCAGTTTACATCCGCCCCGGCCTCCACCCAGCGCTTTACGCTGGCTAAATCGCCGGTTAAGGCGGCGTCAAACAACGCCTTGTTAATTTGGGCTGTTTCTTGGGTTTGCGTAGTCATAAAAATCCTATTTATTTTGGGAAAGCACGCGGTGAATGGAAGAGAGCAAATCATCCGTATCAAAGGGCTTAAACAGTACGCCGTCCGCCCCCAAACGCTGGGCTTCCGCCACAATGGTATCTTGCCGCAGGCCCGTCACCATTAATACTTTTACGGACGGCAAATGCTTTTTGAGTTTGGCCAAAATATCCAGGCCGTTTTCGGTAGGGAAGAAAATATCCAGCAGCACCAGTTCCACCCCGCTGCCGTTAATATGGGCGAATAATTCGGCAGAACCGCCCGCCTCTAATGCTACTTCAAAGCCGGAAGATTCCAACACGTTGCGTATGGCGGAACGCAGGATTACAGAGTCGTCCACTAAAGCTATTTTAACCATTTTCCCCTCTATTTAAGATACGGAGCCACCAATTTGGCCCCAAAGTCCAACATGGCCTGGGTATCTTTTTTGGTGGCCGTTTCGGCATAGACCCGCAGGAGCGGCTCCGTGCCGGACGGGCGGATGAGCACCCATTCATCATTTTCTAAAATTACTTTTAAGCCGTCTGCCGTATAAATTTCGGCAATTTTATGCCCGTTGATTTTTTTAGGCAATTTTTTGCGCATTTTTTCCACCACGGCGGCTTTGTCCATGGGTTTGGTAATAGGCAAATCTTTACGCAAATAGACGGACGCCCCGTATTCCGCCGCCACATCCGCACACAGTTCGCTGGCTTTTTTACCCGTGACGGCCATAATCTCCAAAAAGGTCAAAGCCACCATCAAGCCGTCGCGGTCCGGCATACTGCCTTTCCACGCATAACCGCCGGATTCTTCCACCCCAAAGGCTACGTCATCCAAAAAGATGCGCTCCGCCACGTTTTTGAAACCGATACCCACTTCTTCAAACAGCATTTCGTGCTTACGGGCAATCCGCTTGAGCAGGTAGCCCATGGAATACGTTTCCACCACGTTGCCTTTTAAGTGCTTCTTTTTAATTAAATAATCCAACAATACGGCAGCCAACAGGCACGGGGTTAAATACGTTCCCTTTTCGTCAATCAGCGCCACCCGGTCGCCGTCACCGTCAAAGGCAATACCCAAAACGGCTTTTTTGTCCAATACGGTTTTTTTAAGCTCCGCCAGGTTTTTCTCCACCGGTTCCGGCTGTATGCCGTTAAAAGTAGGGTCATGCTGAGCACGCAACGCAATCACGCGCGCCGGAGCCAACAGGCGCTCCAAATATCCGCTGGCCGCACCGTGCATATAGTCCATAACCACTTTGCCTTTCATGGCGGCAATTTTTTTCATATTCACACGGGAGGCCACATACTTCAAATAAACGTCCGTTAAATCTTTCTTTTCCGCTTTCTGCCCGTATAAGGACAAAATGGAACTTTGGTCCAACAGGTGTTCCACTTCCTTCGTCACGCGGGTGGGAGCGGACCCGCCCGCCAATTTAATTTTAATCCCGTTATATTGGGCCGGGTTGTGGCTGGCCGTCACCATGACTGCTAACCAAAACTTGCTGATAGTTAAGCAACTGGCTACCGGCGTAGAAATGGGGCATTCGCCCAACGTGACATTTAATTTATTGGAGCGGAAAATAGCGGCAATATCCGCGGCAAAAATATCCGACATAAACCGCCGGTCATACCCCACAAAAATTTTAGAGGTTTTGCCTTCTTCTTCGGCAGGGGCGTTTTCGTTAATAAAATCCGCCAAGGCTTGTGCCATACGGCGCACATTTTCAAAAGTAAAATCCCAAGCGATAACGCCTCTCCAACCGTCGGTACCAAATTTAATATTTGTTGCCATACAATCTCCTTATAAAATAACCGCCCGGCAAAAAACCGCAGGCGGCCTTTGCCGCTAAAAAATAAAAAGTGGAGGTGGGGGGATTCGCACCCCCGTCCGAACATCCTTTCCGCCAAGGCGCTACAAGTTTAGCTCTGTTTAGTGAACCGCGCCCTAAACACAGAGCGGCAAGAACGCGGCTTGTTCCGTTTGGCTTACGCACGGGAAGACGAAACGCGCCGCCCGTGCGGCATTTCACATAATGACCGTGACCTTTCAGCGTGTGAAAAGCACCGAAAGCACGGTGGGACTAAGCGTTAGCCCAAGCAACATTGCTGTTGTTAGTTATTTTTGTGGCCCTATTTTAGCCGGCCTGGCCAACCGGCACTTGCTCCCGGGCAGCAACAGATACCCGT
>CAKUDJ010000139.1 GCA_934644855.1 uncultured Elusimicrobiales bacterium | reverse complement strand
GCAATATGTTTTTTGAAAAATTGGTAGGCTTCGTCGCCCAAATTGTCTTTGGCTACATACAACTGTACGCGGCCCGAAAAATCGCGCAAGTGCGCAAAAGCGGCTTTACCCATACTGCGCAACTGCATAATGCGCCCGGCGGTGACAACTTCCGTGCCTTCCGGGGCGTTTTTAGCTTCCAGGCAGGATTGCTTTTTTTCGCAGCGGGCCGGGTAGGGGTCCACGCCCAGGGTGCGGATTTCTTTTACTTCCGCATAGCGTTGGGCGATAATTTCGTGCAGGGCGTTGCCCTGTTCTTTGGTGTGTTCTTTGGTTTGCTGCATAAATAACCTCGTAAATGATAGTATTTATATTTTATCAAATTCGGACCTGTGGAAATTGGTAAAATAAAGAAAGAGGTATTGAATATGAGAAAATGGTTTATCCCCTTATTGGTGGTAGCATTAATTTTTGGCGCAGGGTTGCTAATGCGTTATTGGTCTGACGGCCGGGATGCCCGCGGCGCCACGCGGCTGATGCGCTCGTTAGAAAGTGGCGCGGACACGCGGGAAACCGTCCGGCTGATTGCGCGCGCCGGGGATGTAAATGTGGGAGATAATGAAGGACACACCGCCCTTTTTTATGCGGCGCGCCATGCCAAAGAGGTCCAACCGCTTGAAAAACTGTTGGCGGCGGGGGCGGACCCCAACCGGGCGGATAATGACGGCCGCACCCCGTTGTTTTGGGCGGCGGAATTTAACCCCAATGACCAAATTTCCCGGGTGTTGATAAAAGGGGGGGCAAACCCGAATCTGGCGGATAAGCAAGGCCAAACGCCGCTGATGTTGGCGGCAGAACACAACCAAAAAGCGGTGTTGGATATTTTATTGCGCGCCAAGGCGGACCCGTCCGTGAAAGACCAATCCGGCAAAACGGTGGCGGATTATCTGGCCCAAAATGAGGAATTTACGGAGCAGGAGCGCACCGATTACCGCCAAGCTATGTTGGTGCTGCACTTATTAAGGCCGTTAGAATAGATATTTACCGTATCAAAAGCAGGCTCCTTAAAAAGGGGCCTGTTTTTTTATGGTGCCCTAAATTAGCGTGCGGAGCGGGGTTTCAAAAGGGGGCGCGTTTAATCCATTAGCGCAAGGGGCTGGCAAAGCTGTATTCTAATGACGGGAGCAAGCCATAAATATGAATCAATTCTTCCATGGAGGTTGCTGTCTTAACTTTGCGGAAATTGGCGCATATTTTTTACAGTTGCCCCTGTTCAACTTGCGGTGGAGGCGCTAATGTTGCTCTTATCTAAAATGTAGTATAATAAAAACGAAAAAACAATTCATCTGCGGAGTGGGTTATGAAACGGAATGTTTTTGCCTTATTGTTATTTTTTATATCGTGTTTGTCTGTGTTTGCACAAAATTTTACAGCAGAAAATTCTCTTATTTCTGACTGTAGTGATAAGCAAAAAAAGTCCTTTTATGCAAAAAATCCGCCACCCGTACTAGCCGTTTATCAAAAGAGCGGAAAAATTCTTGTATTATTGGCAGCAAGTCATGGGCCGCAATCTATTCCGTTGGTTCATTATGCTTTTGATATATATGTTCCGCAAATTGCTTTAATTGAACGGGAAATAGGGAAACCTTTTGGCTCTTGTACTGAAATGGAAGATGCGTATACAGCTGCATTAAGTGCTAAAAATAATATCCCATTGGTCCGTGCGGATGCCAATTTGGAACGACAATGGAAATATGCTGAAAAGAAGGGGTTTTCGTACGAAGATTTTCAAATGTTATGGATAATCCGTAGTGCATACGGTTTTGCTAAATATGAAAAGCACCAAACTAATGCCACGCAAGAAATTAAAGATTATAAACGTACGATTCATAATCCGGCATGGGGCAAATTATTTACTGAAGATAGGTTGTTGGAATATTTTCGAGAACATTACAACCGAGATTTCAATTCTACCGATTTTATAACATTCTACCAAGAATTAATGAACAGATTCCCCGAAAAGTGGGTCAAAAAAACGCCTTTTTATCAAATTCATAAAGCAGGAAGCAGATATCGTAGCGAGTTTATGTTGGAAAACATAGTGGCCGCACTAAACGAAAACCCAGTTGTATTTAGTGAAATGGGAGCCAGCCATTTTGTGGAAATTTCTAAAGCGCTCAAAAAAATGTTAGGGAAACCCACCTACATCTCGGCAGATACAATTCCTGCTCAGATATTATGGACAAATTGCTCTTTAGAGGGGTTGCAAGAAAAAATACTGGTTCCATAATACTGTTTCTAATCACATATTTATTAAAGTAAGTTGTATTACGATGCCCGCTTTTGTCGTCCGCTCCGGTTGGTATTCCAAAGAGCGGGTTGAAATCTTAAAACAATACGGAGCCAAAAAATAAGATGAAAGTGCTTCAAAAGTATGTAGCCACCCTGTTGGCGGATACGGTTTTAGCCCGTCCATCGGCCAACGCGGCTGAGGGTGTATAAAAATTATTTATACACAGGATAAGGCTTATAGGTGCAGCCGTCTTTGATGCAATTTTGACCCTCTTTTTTGTCCGGGCGGGTAATGGAGTCTTCTACTTCTTCCAACCGCTTAAAGGGGGTGGCCGTCAGGCGCGTATCGGCGGCCTTAAACCGGGCCAACCACGCACTAAACGCCATGGGTTCTGCCGATAAAAACGTATCCAACACCGCCGGGGTATAACGCCCGTCACGGTTCATAATTACTAGTATGGCCGCGTGATAATGCCACGCCGGATAAAAACCGCCTTCCGGGCGGGCAAAACGGTTCCCCCGCGCCGGTTGTAAAAAGCTTCCTTTAATGGGCCGGGCCGTTAAGCGGTATAGCCGCAAATGCCCCCAATTTACATTTTTTTGCTTGCGCATTTGTTCACGCAGGGCCCGCCCCACCACATAACTGCACGCATCACATTCCTGGTCTGCCGGGCGGTACAAATACTCCATGCCGCCGCCGGAGTAGCGCCCGGAGGTTTTATCCAATGCGCTTAAATCCGCCTTGGGGGTTTTATATAAAACAATGTTCCGGGAGGCTTCCGCCTTGCCCGTATGTAAAATTTGGCTTAACCATTTTTTATCTTGCGCGGAAAGCGTATTTTTCCAGCGGGGGGATGCCCAAAAATATCCGGCCCGCCCGTTGGCATCCGCAC
>CAKUDJ010000138.1 GCA_934644855.1 uncultured Elusimicrobiales bacterium | reverse complement strand
TCCGTCACCTTTCGGTTTTCTATGATTTGGTTAAATTTAGGAAAAGCTACGGCCGAAAGAACCCCTATTACAATCACTACAATAAGCAATTCCGTAAGGGTAAACGCACGCTTATTTTTGTTTTGTCTTTTATTCACATACCCTCCTATGCAATTTGGCATAAGACCACTATATCAAAAAAAAAAAACAAAAGGCAAGCAGTTATAAATATATTTTTTAGCACAACTTCCCACAAACAAATCTGCCCAACAAAAAAAGACCCAACATTTTTGTTGGGTCCGTTGTGTCAGTACGGCTGCTTACTGCATACTAGCGTTCGTCCATATCCGGCGGCGGGGGGAGCAATTCTCCGTCCGGGCCGTCCTGCATGGGGCCGTCTTTAGGCATATCCGCGCCGCGCGGGCCTTTTGCCGCTTGCCCATGTCGCGGGCCTTTCTTAAAATGCCCTTTGCGCGGGGCCGGGGGTAAAAGTTTATCCCGGAACAACACTTTCAAATCCCCGTTATCGTTAATAACGGCGTCTGTTTTTTCGTCCACCCAAGCCGCTTTGGTTTTTTCTTCCTGTGCGGCGGCAAGCTCTTGTTCCATTACATCCAAGCGGGCCTTAAAATTATCTAATAATTCCCGTTTGAATTTGAACTGGTCTTCGCGCACTTGCGCCACCAGTTTGGCAATTTCCTCCTTTTTTTGGGCGGCTTTTTTACTGCCCGGTTTGGCCTTTTTATATTCTTGGACCAATTTTTCCGCCTGCTCTTTGGTTTTTTTGAATTGCGCATCACGTTCTTTATGGATTTTGCGCATTTCGGCGCGTTTGGCATCTTTTACAGCCGCGCGGCCGTCTTTATGCGGGCTCTCCCCCGAACATTCCGCCCATGCCGGAGCCACCAGCCCCGCCATAAGCAACATTACGAACCATTTTTTCATCTGCCACCTCCTAAAATTCTGCTTCCAGTTGCGCCAGGTCTAACGCAAAAGTTTGGTAATCTTCTTCCAAATGGGTATTCATATAAGCCATTACTTCCCGGCTGTCATATCCGGGGCGTTCCTGCCACATGAGGCCGCCCGCCACCAGTACCGCCGCCAAGGCACAAGCCACCCACGCCGGGCGGAAAAACGCCCGCCAAAGCTTGGGTTTGCGCGTGGTTTTGGCAAACAGCGCCTCCACCACCGGGGCCGGAGCCGCCGGGGCCTGCCCCGGTTCCTGCGCGGCCTGCCACAAAGTTAGTTCCGCCCGGCACTTCCTGCACGCCGCCAAATGCCGTTTGAAAGCGGCCCGTTCCTGCGGGTTTAACTCCCCGGCCAAATAAAGCATGATTTGTTTACATTCTTTCATAAATTTTCATCCCGTAAAAATATTTGTAATTTTTTTATGGCCCTGTGCCCGTCCGCTAACACCGTACCCAAAGGCACGCCCCGCGCGGCGGCAATTTCCTTAAAAGACATATACGGCCTTAAATAAATAATTTCACGCTGTTTGGGGGGCAATTTTAAGGCCGCCCGCCGGATACGCGCCCCCAACTCCGCCCGCTCCAACGCCTGCAAGGGCAGTTCCTCGCCGGACGGTAAAACCTCGTGCAACGGCTCGTTGCCGTCTTCGTCCGTTTTATCTAACGAAAAATCCTCCGGCCTGTCCCTAAAATAATTAAGCACCCGGTTGCGCGCCGCCCGGAACAAAAACGCCTTAAATTTGCCCTGCGCGCAGTAATTTCCGGCCTGTTTATACACGCTTATAAATACTTCCTGGAATAAATCGCCCGCCGCGCTTTCGTCCGCCACCAAGGCCAAAATATATTGGTACAGCGGGTTTTTATAGCGCAGTACCAACTCCTCAAACGCCGCGGGCTCCCCCCGAACAAAACCGTCCATTAATTCATCATCCGTCAACTGTGCATAATTTTTGGCCATACTTTATAACACCTAAACCCATCAATTTATTGCAAAAATTTATTTTCAATTTCCCACAAAAATTATATAACTTTTCAGTTTGGGGGGGGGATATAAAAAACCGGGCCTATACAAGCACCCGGTTATTTTTTGGCGGAAATTTTATTCGTAGCGTAAAGCGTCTATCGGGGTAAGTTTAGAAGCTTTATACGCGGGATAATACCCGAAAAACACCCCGGTAGCGGCCGAAAACCCCACGGAAAGCAAAATAGACCACACGCTTAACTCCGCCGGGATAGACGAGGAGTGCGAGGCCACAAACAACGTAATGCCCACCCCAAGTATCACGCCTATCAGCCCGCCGATACAAGACAGCGTGACGGCTTCGGCCAAAAATTGCAGGCGGATATCGGCACTGGTGGCCCCAATGGCCATACGAATCCCAATTTCGCGCGTGCGCTCCGTGACGGACACCAACATAATGTTCATTACCCCAATGCCGCCCACCAATAAGGAAACCGCCCCAATGACCCCCAATAAAAGGCTCATGGTTTTGCTGGCGCCTTTGGCTTCTTCCACAAACGAAGCAAAATCGTCCAGTTGGAAATCATCCTCGGCCAGCGGGTGGATGTGGTGCGTATTGCGCACGGCGTTTTCTATACCTTTTTTAGTGGTTTCTATGGTGTTAAAATCCTGCACGCGGATAATCACGCGGTCCAATGCGCGGCGGTTGGAACTGTTCCACCCGGTTTTCATTTTTATTTTGCCGGTGGTATAGGGGATTAAGGCGCCTTCGTCCATATCAAAGCCCATGCCGCCCTGGCCGTTTTTCTTCATTACCCCAACTACCTTAAACGGAATCTCATCAAGTACCACCATCCGGCCCACCGGGTCCACATCATTAAAAACGGTTTTGGCAGTACTGGCCCCCAGTACGATTACTTGCGCATAAGAGGAAACCTCTTTTTGTGTAAAATGGCGCCCGGAGTCTAACTGCCAATCGTACGTCTTAAAAATATCCGTATCCGTGGCTAAAATACCCAAAGAAGTAGATGTATAGCCGTATTTCACATCAAAGCCGGCATTAATATATGGTGCGGCGCTGGCAACGCCCGGCACTTTGCGGATAGCTTCCACATCTTTTATGGTAATATCTTTGGGGGAAGAAATGGAAGAATCCAAATCCCACGGTTGGCGCAAATACAAAATGTTGGTACCAAAGCGGGAAAAGCGCTTTTCCATACTTTTTTGCGTGCCGGAGCCTACCGCCAACATGGTAATGACCGCCGCCACGCCAATTACAATACCCAAACTGGTCAGCGCG
>CAKUDJ010000137.1 GCA_934644855.1 uncultured Elusimicrobiales bacterium | reverse complement strand
GTATTAAGTGTACGGCCGTCACCAGTGTATTTGCCATTTTATACAGCCAGTTAATGGGATACAAGCACATTTCTTTTTTGGGGCGGAGAATCCCCCTGCGGCGCATTTATTTGGCAACGTCTACCTTTATTTTTTACGCCATTTTGCTGTTTATCTGTCTGTTTTTGCTTTCTTTTACCGAGGAAGGCAAGCCGTTCCTAAACCTGGTTTTTGAAGCCGCAGCCGCCTTGGGCACGGCCGGTATGACGATGGACTTTACCCCCCAGTTAAGCGCGTGGGGCAAAGGGATTATTATTATCGCCATGATTATCGGCCGCGTAGGGGTGATTACCTTTGGCTTGGCCTTGCTTAATACCGACGATGATGACGACGCCCCGGAACCCACCCGCAGGGCAGACCTTGCCGTTTAGGCCCGCCGGGTATATTTTGTAAAATATAACTATGAAATTCTTTTTAATCAGCTTGGGTTGCCCCAAAAATTTAACCAATAGCGAGGAATTTTCCGCCCGCTTGCTGGCCCACGGCCACCAATTAGTGTTCTCCCCGCAAGAGGCGGACACCGTCATCATTAACACCTGCGGGTTTATTTCTTCCGCCGTAAAAGAAGGCACGGCGGAAATCCGCCACGCGCTGGAACTCAAACGCCAAGGCGTTATCAAGCGCGTAGCCGTGACGGGCTGCATGGTGGACCGCTACCGCGAGCAAATGGCTAAAGAATTCCCGGAAGCCGATACCGTTTTTTCTATTGCCGCGCAAGACCATGTGGAAGATTTAATCGGGCAAGACGGCTTATTTTTGGAATCCCTGGCCAATGCGTTGTATATTCCCGAATATAAAATGACGCTCACCGCCACCCACACCGCCTACTTAAAAATTGCCGACGGCTGCAACTACCGCTGTGCGTATTGCACCATTCCGTTTATCCGCGGGGCGTACCGCTCCAAACCTATGGAACAAATTGTGCGGGAAGCGCGCCTGCTTACGCAAAACGGGGTGAAAGAAATTTCTTTAATTGCACAGGATACCACCTCGTACGGGATAGATTTATATAAAAAGCCGTCTTTAACGGACCTGCTTAAAAAACTGCTTAAAATACGCGGTTTGGGGCGGCTGCGCATTATGTACGCCTACCCCAATTTGGTCACGCAGGAACTGGCGGACCTAATGGCGGGCGAAGAACATATTTTCCGTTATTTGGATATTCCGCTCCAACATATTGCCGACCCGGTACTCAAAAATATGAACCGCCAATGCGACGGCAAAAAAATAAAAGATACGCTGGATATGCTCAAAAAAACGGTGCCGGATATTTCGCTGCGGACCAACTTTATTGTGGGGTTTCCGCAAGAAACGCAAAAAGATTTTAACGAGCTTAAAAAATTCGTGCGCGAGTATGAATTTGACAATATGGGCGTGTTTGAATACTTCCGCGAAAAGGGCACCCCGGCCTATGAAATGAAGCAAATTCCGGCGGCGGTAAAACACCAGCGCGCCCGGGAATTGGAAGAAACCCAAAGCCGCGTGATTGATAAAATCAACAAGCGCCTGGTGGGGGCGGAAATGGAAGTAATTGCCGACGGAGCGGACTTTGGCCGCACCTACAAAGACGCGCCGGATATTGACGGCAAAGTGACGTTTACAAAACCTGTTCCCCCCGGCTGCATTTTTTACGGCCGCGTGGTGGCCGCCCAAGGCTACGAGCGGGAAATAGAGCCGCTTAAAATCCTTAAAAAATAACCGTCGGTAAAAGTTTATTGGATAAAAAACACCCCGCCAGGTTTTAGCCGGGCGGGGCATTCTTTTTTACGCATCAAACGGATTAGTTATTAGTGGGGTCCGGGCACCAGTCACCCGTGCCGTTATTGCAACATATCCGCACAGGGGTATCAATGCCGCAGTAATCCGCGCATAATTCTCTGCCGGCCTGGTTGGTGCCTAAACAAGTCACATCATCACTTTGGTAGTAGCGCAATAACCTGTATTGATACTGCAAGGAGCTTGAGCGGGCATTTCCGTTATGTTCACGGGTGGCCTGGATACCACCGACCGGGAACGCCGTTCCGCCCAACTCAATAAAAAAACCGTTTCCGTTGGCCCCGGTCAGCGGGTCCCCTTTCGTGTGATAGAGTCGCCCGGTTGATTCTTGCGGGGATACATCCAACCCGCGGAAATCATCCGCGTATGCATTGATTTGCATAAATTTACGGCGTTGCGCCATGGAAATACTGTTCATCAGCGTTTCGGCTTCCGCCATGCGGGAGCGTTCCACCGCCTTAAAATATTGCGGCAAAGCCATGGCCGCTAAAATACCCAAAATAAGCACCACTACCAACAATTCAAGCAGGGTAAACCCTTTATTTGTCTTAATCATTTTTTCTCCTTTAGGGAATAAAAAATAAAATAATGCCAATCCCGGCAGAAGATTTTAGATAAACGCGCCCGGGCATCTTTGCCATTGTATCAAAAAAATAAAAAGCAGCCAAGATTTTCCTGCTCTTTTCCCGCGCAAAACAACCGTTTTTCCGCCGGAATTTTTAGATGCAAAACCCCGCCCGGAGTTGCCGGACGGGGCTTTTTTTGTCTGTTAAAATTTAGTTATTGGTAGGCGCGGGGCACACATTATTGGTCCCGTTGTTGCAGCAATGCCGCGTGACGCGGTCTACGCCGCAAAAATCCGCACACAATTCCTGCCCGGCCGTATTATTGCCGGTACACGTCACATTATCACCCTGGTAATAGCGCGATAACGAATACTGATATTGCAAACTGCCCGTTTTGCTGCCGTTGTCCACCCGGTCCGCCACCGCAATCCCTCTTGTAAAATCATATTGGGAAAGCTCCACCTTAAACCCGTTCCCGTTGGCGCCCTTGGTATAATATACAAATCCGCTGGCATCTTTAGACGCCACATCCAAAGATTCATAACTGCGCACAAACGTATTGGCCTGCAAAAACATACGGCGTTGGGCCTGCGCAATACTGTTTAACAGGGTTTCGGCCTCCGCCATGCGGGAGCGTTCCACCGCCTTAAAATACTGCGGCACCGCAATAGAGGACAAAATGCCGATAATCAGCACCACAACCAACAATTCAATCAACGTAAAACCTTTTTTTGTTTGAAGCATATACAACTCCTTTTACCCAAATACTTAAAAATAAACACCATAAAATATTGTTTTGATTTTATAAAATTATCTGTCCGTATTCAACAAAAAAATAGCCAAACTACAAATACGGTTTGATGGCTTCGTGTACGCGCTCCGCCACCACTTCGTACCCGGCGGCGTTGGGG
>CAKUDJ010000136.1 GCA_934644855.1 uncultured Elusimicrobiales bacterium | reverse complement strand
CTTCTGTATAAATCTTTTTTATATTCTCTTCTGTTATCGTATCTGGCCATTTATATTATCTTTTTGTATACAAAATATCCCCTCCGGCTTACCGAAGGACACTTTAATTATACCAATTCACAATAGAAAGTGTCAATTTATCGGGCCGTTTCCTGCCGGTAGGATAGCGTGTTGTTTTCGTACCATTCCCATGCGGCGGGCAGGCGTTTGAGCGTATGGGAGCGGTCCGTCCATTGCGGGCCGTCCGGCGTGAAAGAGCGCTTCAACACAAACGTGCCGTCTTTGGTGAACACTTCCGCCTGTGTGCCGTCATCAGACAAAATAACATACGCCGCAAAAACGGCGGAGCCTTGCGGGGTCACTTGCGTTAAAGCAATGCCGTCCTGCCACGGTTGCACGCATTGGGCAAGCACTTGGCTCCACACCATTCCGGCGGAGGGACTACACCCGTGAGCATCCCTATCCGTCCCGGTTAACGGACCCTGCGCCCGGCAGGCACTTAAACAAACACAGGCGCAAAAAACCAGAAAAATATTTTTTTGCATATTTTTATTTTACCAAAAAAGCCGTCTGCAACCGCTAGTTAAATTTGCTAAAATTGATATAATACATTTACAATTTTTAAGGTGGTCACTTTTTTATGAGCAACAGAAGAATAGCCCGTGAATGTGCCTTGCAAGCACTTTACTATGCGGATAGCTTAAAAGATATGCCGCAGGAAGATGTGTTGGATTACGCGGCGGATTACCGCAAAGAACTGGGGGAATACTTCCCGTTCTGCGAGGAGCTTATAAAAGGGTCCTTGGCGCACCTGAAAGAACTTGACGCCATGGTGTCTTCTTACGCTAAAAACTGGACGATTGGCCGTATGTCCGCGGTGGACCGCTCCATTTTGCGCATGGCCACTTACGAGCTTGTTTTCAGCCCGGAAAAAACACCCGTGCCCGCTGTAATTGATGAAGCCATTGAACTGGCTAAAAAATATTCTACCGAAAATTCCAGCAAATTTATTAACGGCCTTTTAGACCAACTTAAAAAAGAACGTAAATAAAAACTATGGATTTCAACCCCCAAGAAGAAATTGAACGGCTTAAAAAGCTGGTCAATTACCATAATAACCTTTATTACAATTTGGACAACCCCGTTCTGTCCGATACGCAGTACGACGAACTTTACAAACAATTAAAAGACCTGGAAGATCGCTTCCCGCAGTTCCGCACTAAAAACTCCCCCACCCAGCGCGTGGGCGGAACGGCCAGTTCCACTTTTGCCCCGGTGCCCCATGCCGTACCCATGATGTCTTTGGATAACTCTTATTCGCCCGCCGAAGTGAGCGAATGGTACGCCCGCACCGCCAAATTATTGGCCCGTACCGATTTTGATATGGTGGTGGAAGCCAAAATTGACGGGATTTCCTGCTCGCTTTTATATACCAACGGCAAACTGGTGCGCGCCTCCAGCCGCGGGGACGGCAAAACAGGCGAGGACATCACCCAAAACGTGCTGACCGTGCAGGATATTCCGCACCAAATCCCCAACGCCCCGCTGGGAGATTTGGAAGTACGCGGTGAAATTTATTTAGATAAAAAAGATTTGGAAATTCTCAACCGCAAACAACAACAGGCCGGGGAAAATATTTTTGCCAACACCCGCAACGCGGCGGCAGGCTCCCTGCGCCAGAAAGACGCCGCCATTACCGCCACCCGCCCCCTTAAATTTTTTGCCCATTCCTTTGGGGCGGGGAATATGCAGGCGGATTCGTTCAGCGGTTTTATCCGCTTGTGCCAAAGTTGGGGCTTTGCCGTCAGCCCGGTGCGGCTGCAAACGGCCACGCTGGCCGACGTTCTGCAATTTTACAAACAGTTTGATACGGACCGCCATAACTTGCCTTTTGATGTGGACGGGTTGGTAGTAAAGGTGGACAAGTTTGCATTACAACGCATTTTGGGCAACACCGCCAAAAGCCCCCGCTGGGCTATTGCGTTCAAATACCCGGCCCCGCAAGCCACCACCACGCTAAAAAACATTTTATTTTCCGTGGGGCGCAGCGGCATTATTACCCCGGTGGCGGAGTTGGAACCTGTACCGTGCGCGGGTGTGATTATTTCCAACGCCACCTTGCATAATTTTGACGAAGTAAAACGCTTGGGCGTGCGCGTGGGAGATAAAGTAATTATTGAACGCGCGGGGGAAGTAATCCCCAAAGTGGTTAAGGTGGCGCAAGCGTTAGGGCAGCACGAAGTCTTGCCGCCCACAGAATGCCCCTCTTGCCACAGCCGTGTGTATAAGGAAGAAGGCGAAGTGGGCTACTATTGCATCAACCCCGCCTGCCCGGCCCAGTTGCGGGCGCGGCTGTTACACTTTGCCTCCCGCGGCGCCATGGATATTGACGGCCTGGGAGAAAACATTGTGGACCAGTTGCTCTCCCGCCAATTTGTTAAAAACTTTGCCGATATTTACCGCTTGAGCTTTTTGCACCTGCTCAGCCTGGATAATTTTAAGGATAAAAAAGCCCAAAACCTGTTAGACGCCATTGAGGCCAGTAAGCACCGCCCGCTCGCGCGGCTGTTATTTGCATTGGGGATTGCGTTTGTGGGGGCCAAAACGGCGGAATTATTGGCGGACCGTTTTAGAACCATGGACGCGTTTTTACAAGCCGGGCCGGAAGAACTGCAAGCCATCCCGGAAGTAGGCGAAACGGTATCCCAAAGCGTGTACGATTTTACGCACGACCCGAAAGCCCTGGAACTGGTGGAAGATTTGCGCCGCGAGGGTCTCAATTTTACCCAACCCCAAAAACAGCTTTCCGCCAACATTTTTGAAGGGAAAACCCTTGTTTTTACCGGGGAACTGACCACCATGACCCGCACCCAGGCCGAACTGAAAGCCAAGGCATACGGCGCCAAAACCAGCGGGAGCGTTTCCAAAAAAACGGCCTACGTGGTGGCGGGGGCCGAGGCGGGCAGCAAGCTGAAAAAAGCACAGGAACTGGGCGTACCCGTACTGACCGAACAGCAATTTTTAGATATGTTAAAATAGAGCGTCCTGCTCTATTTTTCCTTCCTTTTTCAAAGGGTGTTTATCCGTCTGGTTGCGGTATTCGCACCGCCGCCACATTTAGGAATTCCCCTTTTTATTCTGTTGTTGCCGTTTAATGCACCCCGAGTTGCCGTCCGCAGGACAAATTTATTTTGAGCCGGGCGTTTTATAACGCTCTTACTCTTGGGGCGGCGCCCCAAACCCTCCCTTCTTTTTCTCATTGCAGAAAAAGAAGGCAAAAAAGGCTAGCCCCCGGGGA
>CAKUDJ010000135.1 GCA_934644855.1 uncultured Elusimicrobiales bacterium | reverse complement strand
GTTGGGTGTATTTTACAGGCACATCCCACGTTTTAAGGGCGGATAAATAGCGTTCCAACGTGTGTTTTTCCAACACCGGGGACGTTTTGCGGAATTTTACATACAAGCGCCGGGCTACGGGGTTTTTATCGTAGCGGATGCGGTTGGGGATGCGGCTGAAAAAGCCCATTAAAATAGTTTTTAAGGTGGCGTGCAAGTCCAAAAAGTGCGTAAAATGACCCGCGCGGATTTGTTGGATGTTGCCCCACAGGCTTTTTTTAGCCACCATAATATGGTCAATATCCGGGTGGCCGGCCAACACTTGCGCAAACTGCGGTTTGACGAGCAGGGTAATGCGGCTGTTGGGCCACTTATTTTTTAGGTTTTTATACACCGGGGAAGAAAGTACAATATCCCCCAGTGAAGATAACCGGACTACTAAAATATTAGGCTGATTGTCGTTCATAATTTTCCACCACTTTCATAATTTTATCCGTCGCACCCTTAAAACTTAAAGCAGTTTTGCGGGCTTTGGCGTTCATGTCACAGCGCAAGGGTTCATCCCCCAGCAGCCTTAACACAGTACTCTTAAAATTGGTTTGGTTGACCAGCGTTCCCCCCCCTTGGGTCAGTAGTGCACGGGCCGTATCGGGCGTATTAAAAAAGCTCTGCCCGAACAACACCGCTTTACCCAAAATGGCAGGCTCCAGCAGGTTATGCGCCCCGCGCGGGGCAATGGAGCCGCCCACAAAAGTAAGCGCGGCGCACGTATATAAAGATTGTAAAAAGCCCATTACGTCCGCGCATAAAATATCGCACGGTACGGCTTTTTGGCTCATCATGGCGTAGTTTAGACGGCTGTTTTTCAGGTTTTGCTCAATTTCCAGGCGGCGTTCCAAATGGCGCGGGGCAAAAATAATTTTAAGCCCTTGTTTAATTAGTTGCGGGGCCGCCGCCAGTAAAATTTCTTCTTCCAACGGGTGCGTGCTGCCGCACACCAAAACAGGGCTTTTTTCCCACCCTAATTCAGCCACCAGTTGCTTGACTTCTTCCACGCGGGAAGGAGTGTCGTTCAGCGTATCGTATTTCACATTTCCGCAAACGGTAATTTTAGCGGCTTGCAGGCCTAAACTTTCGTAGCGGCGGGCATCTTCCGGCGTTTGCAGGGCGGCAAAGGCGGCCTGCCCCAGTAAGCGGGTAAACAAGGGGCGCACCAACCCGTACGCGCGGGTGCTTTTTTCGGAAATGCGCGCATTAATAAGCGCAAACGGAATGCCGTTTTGGCGGGCGGCTTCCAACATATTGGGCCAAATTTCCCGCTCTACCACAAATAAACGGTAGGGGTTGGCTTTGCGGATAAAAGCGCGCGTAAGCGGATAAAAATCCAACGGGGCGAGCAGGGCGGCATCAATATCCGCATTTTTGGCGGCGGTGGCTTGCCCGGCGGCCGTAGAGGTAGTGACTAAAATAGGTTTTTTATAAAAATCTTTCAGGCGTTTAATCAGCCCTTTAATGGAGTTGACTTCCCCCACGCTTGCACAATGCAGCCAAATGGCATTTTGGGGCAGACAAGCGGGAGCTTCTAAAGCGAAACGCTCTTTGAGTTCCCGGGTAAGGTGTTTGAGTACGCGGCGGCGGGGCGAAAATAAAAAGCCGAACAAGACCCCCAACGCCGCAAATGGAAAAGCTAAATTAGTTAGCAAGAGTAAAAATTTTCCCATATCTCCATTATATTATATTAACGGGGGCGCGTGCATTAAAAAGCGCGTTGAGGCCTAAAAAAGAGGGGCCCCCTTTGCGGGGGGCTCCCGGTTGTTTAATTTGAAAAAACAGCTATTTGGCAGCGCCGGAATCTTTCGGTTTTTTGAATAATCCGCCAATGCCTTTTAAGGTGCTTTTTACGGTATCTACCCCGCTTTGGGCCACTTTACCGGTAGTTTTTACGGCACCGGTGGCTACGTTTCCGGCGGTGGAAGCCGTACCGCTAACCACTTTGCCCGGCGTTTTATAGTTGAGGATTCCCCCCACCAGGGAGCCCACCGTATTTAACACATCCAGTTTGCCCTTGGGGTTATCCAGCGTGCCGGTAATTTTCATTACAATCGGCGTTTGGCTGGTCAGCACGGTGGCGGAAACTTTCATATTAATATCATTTTTCGGGAAGTTTACCGTCCCGCTGCCGTTTACATTGGTTAATTTGGATACCAAACTGGTTTTATCTACGTTCATTACCCCGTTTACAAAGGTGTATTTCCCCTCCGCCACGGAAAATGTAATTTGGCCTTTTTTGGCGGCGTTTTCGGCCGGGAAAATTTCCACATTCAGCGCTTTGCCCACCTTGTTTACCAGGGTAATGGGCAAGAGTAAAATTTTGACGATTTTAGTGTCTTTTACCAAGGAGTCCAAATCCGTAATAGCGCCCGGTTGCAAGGTAAAAGCTACCTGCCCGTTGGCTTTGTCCATCGCCGCGCTGACGCGGGTTAAATCCGCATTTATGTTAAAGCCCTCTGCGGTAAAATACGGTACTTTAATCGTTCCTATTTTGACATTGGCTTTTATGTTCATCAGCGTTTGGGAGCCGTCTTGCGCGGCGGGTGCGGCCTGCGCCGGGGCGGAGGATTGTTCGCTGGCTTGTTCTTCATCCGTTCCCGGGAATTGAGCCAAGGTCAGTTTGGAAAGGTCCAAATTCAACCCTAAGTTCAGCACGTCTTTGATGTTTTTATACGAGAAAGACGACGTAAATTTTTCCCCGTTAAAAAGCCCGGTCAAAACAGGGCAGGAAATATCATCCAACGAGGTTATTTTAATCGCACCGTTTAAGGCTTTGAGCGTAAACACATCATATAGTGCACTTACATTTTTAAGCACCACGGAGCCGGAAACATCCTTGCCGTCTTTTTTATCCGTAGCGGTAAACGAGCCGGTAATTTCCCCTTCCGGCTTAAAATCCGCCACGGAAGACGTCATTTGCACCAATTCGTCCAGGTGTAAGGCCAGGTTGGCTTTTACATTATACACCGGGTCCGCCGCGCCCCAACCCGCCGTGCCGGAGGCCGTAAAGCCGGAGTTTAACACCGCCAGTTTGATTTGCTCAATAGCGGCTGTGCTTTTATCCAAATCGGCCGCCGCTTTTACTTTTACCGTAATTTCCGGCAAGGAAAACTCCGGCAAATCGGGCAGAAAATCCGCAAACGTCCGTTGGTTTAAGCCGGATAAAGTACCCGTTAAATCCACTTCCGGCGCGGCAAAGTTTTTAACTTGCCCTTTAAGCAAAAAGCGCATATTTTTGTATTGGGCGGTAAGGGCTTTGATGTTTACATAGGCTTGTTG
>CAKUDJ010000134.1 GCA_934644855.1 uncultured Elusimicrobiales bacterium | reverse complement strand
AACACAGCCTTACGCCCTGGTAAACGGGGATAACCTCAGCCAAAATAATTTGGATAACCCCAACCAAACCATAGACAACGCCCGGCGGGAAGGGGCCCGGTTTATCATTTTGGCGGATGTGGAAGCCAAGCCGCTAACCACCCTGGCTACGGGGCTGTCGTCGCCGTTCAAAACGTACCGCGCCAATGTAAATATGAAAGCCGTTTCCACCAAAAATTACGAGGTGGTGGCCGAGGCTTCCCAACAGTTAAGCGGCCTGGACCCCATTGAATCTATCGCCGCGCAAAAAGCCATTTCCGCCGCGTGCGAAGCCGCCGCTAAGCAATTAACGGAGCCCGTCAATGCGGCCATCAATTCCGCCGTAAAATACAACCTGCGGGTGGAAAACGTCAACAACATTGAACGCTTGCGCCAGTTGCAAGACATTTTGAAAGAGTTGCGCGAAATTGAAGATTTCAACCTTGTAAAATATACCAATTCCGCCGCTTATTTTGAAATTTCCGCCAACATTTCCTCCGGGGAAGAGCTGGTGGCTAAAATTTTACGCAAATACAACCAAAATTTCACGGTATCAGCGGTCACCCCGCAAGGGATTGTACTGCTGTTTATATAAATGCTTTCCAAAGTACACGCCTGCGCAATTAAAGGCATAGACGGTTTTTTAGTTTCGGTAGAGGTGGACATCGCCCCGGGGATGCCCACCTTGTCCGTGGTTGGCCTGCCGGATACGGAAGTAAAAGAAAGCAAAGAGCGTGTGATAGCCGCCCTGCGCAACAGCGGGTTTGATTTCCCCCTCAAGCGCATTACGGTTAATTTAAGCCCGGCGGAACTGCGCAAAAGCGGCACCCAGTTTGATTTGCCGATTGCCGTGGGTATTCTGGCCGCCAGCGAACAACTTTCCGAAGAAGCCCGGCGTAAACTGCCCGATTTTCTGTTTGCGGGCGAACTGGCGTTAGACGGCGCCCTGCGTCCTTGCGCGGGGGTGTTGCCTATGCTTATTTCCACGCGCGCGGCCGGCAAAATGGCCGTTATTCCCCCGCAAAACGTACTGGAAGGGCAAGTATCTTCCGCCCCGTTTATCACGCCGCACACGTTGCGGGAACTGGCCGATTATTTAGAGGGCAAAATCCAACGCGAAGCGGTACAAATTACCTATTTGCCGCCGGAAGAAGACATAACGCCAGACCCGTTGGATTTTTGCGAAGTGAAAGGCCAGCCGCTTGCCAAACGCGCCCTGGAAATTGCCGCGGCGGGCGGGCACAACGTCTTAATGATTGGCTTGCCCGGCACCGGCAAAAGTATGCTGGCCAAACGCTTCCCCGGTATTTTGCCGCCGCTTACGGAGCAGGAAGCGTTGGAAATTACCAAAATTTATTCCATTTGCAATTTAATCGGCAAATCCCGCCTGATTACCAAGCGCCCGTTCCGGGACCCGCACCACACTATTTCGGATGCGGCCCTTATCGGCGGCGGCTCCAACCCGCGCCCGGGGGAAGTATCCCTGGCGCACAACGGCATTTTATTTTTAGATGAATTTGCGGAATTTTCCCGCTCCAGTTTAGAAGTCCTGCGCGAACCGTTGGAAAACGGAGTCGTGACCATTTCCCGCGCCAAAGAAAGCATTACTTTCCCGGCCCGGTTTACCTTACTGGCGGCCATGAACCCCTGCCCCTGCGGCAATTTGGGCCACCCGCACAAGGCGTGCACCTGTTCCCCGGCGCAAATCAACCGCTACCAATCGCGCATATCCGGCCCGTTATTGGACCGTATAGATTTAACCGTTAATTTGAATCCCATTAAATACGAAGATTGGAGCAAAGCGAGCGAAGGGGAAAAATCCGCCCAAATTTTAGCCCGCGTCTTACAAGCGCGGGAGCGCCAAAAAGTGCGTTTTAAGGGCACGGCTACCACCGCCAACGCGTTTATGACGCCCGCCCAAATTAAAGCGTTTTGCCCGCTCCCGCCGGGGGCGGATGCCGTATTGGAAACCGCCATGCGCAAACTGGGGTTAAGCGCCCGCAGTTTGGATAAAATCTTAAAAACGGCCCGCACGATTGCGGATTTGGAAGGCAAGGATAACATAGAAACCCGCCACATTATTGAAGTGATGCAATACCGCCCGTTGGACCGCAAGGGGGTGGCCGACGTATGAACCCGCATATTTCCATAGATGAACGCCTGGCGCGCATACGCATTAACGCGTTTCCGTACTTTCGGGCGGATTGGTTGGAACACCTGATTCAGCTGTTCGGCTCCGCGCAGGAAATTTTACGCCAGGACGCCAAAACGCTGGCCGCCGAAGCCCAACTCAACCCGGAAACCGCCGCGCGGCTTTTGCAGGATGCGTTTGCCATTGACCCGCAAAAAGAATGGGACCGCACCGCGGCCCTGGGCGGGCATATTTATCTGCCGGAAGACGAAGAATACCCGGAGTGCATTAAAAACAGCAAAGAGCCGCCGGTGGTCCTGTATGTCCTAGGCAAACTACCGTCGGTCAATACGCCCACGGTAGGGATGGTCGGAACGCGCAAAATTACCCCTTACGGGCGGCGCGTGGCCGATAAGTTGGCTACGGAGCTGACCCAATGCGGCATTACCGTCATCAGCGGTTTGGCGCGCGGGGTAGACAGCGCTTGCCACGCCGCGGCGGTACGGTTGCAAAAACCGACGGTTGCCGTTATCGGCACCGGGGTCGGGCGTTGTTATCCGGCCGAAAACCGCCCGCTTGCCAAAGCCATTTTGCAATACGGCGGGGCCATTGTATCGGAACTGCCGGTAGACAGCCCGCCTAACGCTTTTCACTTTCCGCGGCGCAACCGCATTATTGCGGCCCTTTCGCAAGCGGTGACGGTGATAGAGGGCGAAGTAAAATCCGGCGCTTTAATTACCGCCAAACTGGCCTTGGAAATGGGCAAAGACGTACTGGCCGTCCCCGGCCCCATAGACAGCCCCCAATCCGGCGGCCCCAACCAACTGATTAAAGACGGCGCAGGGGTTGTTTCCTGCGTGCAAGATATAATAGACTATATACCAGAGCAACTGCGTTTTGGCATTACGGATAAGCCGCTAAACGCGCAGCCGGCCGCCAAAGCGGAAGAAGCCGCCTTGGACCCGCTGGCAAAAAAAGTGCTAACGGTCATCGGCCCCGGGGAAGCCAGTTTAGATGCGGTAGTGGAAGCGTTAAAAATAGATGTACCCCAGGCGGCCAATGTGCTTTTTGAACTGGAAGTAAAAGGGATTTTAGCCTGCCGGAACGGGCTTTATTCCCGCAGCAAATTTTAATTCATGTAAGGATGTGTGCCTTATGGCGATGAC